>JAJBTR010000215.1 GCA_020860745.1 Lachnospiraceae bacterium
TTTGTCATGTCCCAGGATGATGTCTGCTACTATCCCTACATGGACGGGGACGGGGTTGCCAAACGGGGGGTGATGGGAGAGGACGGACAGCCCACCTGCGAGATGGTCATGGACGACGGCACCACATCCACCGGCTCCTATGATTTGATTCCGCTTTTGGAGGACTTCATACAGGAACACCCCGACTTTTCCTACAAAGGCGCAAGGGCCATTATCGCATTTACCGGCTATGAGGGCATACTGGGGTATCGAACTGCATCCTCCTATCAGAACAGCCCCACCTATGAGGCCGACCGTGAACAGGCAGCCAGGGTGGCCCAGTGTCTGAAGGATAATGGCTGGGAGCTGGCTTCCCACAGCTGGGGCCACCTGCACCTGGGCGTGGCGGATGGCCCGCAGGCCGGATTTGCCATTGATGAGGAGCGTTTCCGAACCGATACGGACAAATGGGAGGCCGAGGTGGAATCCCTCATAGGTCCCACCGATATCATCCTCTATCCTTATGGCAACGACATTGCCGACTGGCGTCCTTACCATCAGGACAATCCCCGCTTTGCCTACCTGGAATCCAAGGGATTCCGCTATTTCTGCAATGTGGATGCCAGCAAGCCCTACTGGACCCAGATGGGTACAAACTACTTCCGCATGGCCAGAAGGAACCTGGACGGCTACCGCCTGTATGAGGATCTCATCCAGACAGACCCGGCCAGGAAACGCCTGACTGATTTGTTTGACGCCGCCCAGGTGTTTGACCCAGCCAGGCCCACGCCGGTAAGCTGGAGCTACCAGAAGTAACGTCTTACGGCTCCCGTTCATATTGTTATCACGCAGGCTTCCTGCCGCGGTCAAGCGGCAGGGGCCTGTTTTCTTTTTTCCTGCTCCGGGCGAACGGTTTCCCGTTGTCTACATATAATAAATCAAGGAATTGATTTCTTAGGTAATTGCGAAACACATTCCTAAAACTTGCGTAAAAGAGATAAACGTTCTATCTTACAGATATTTTAATGCAGAAAATAAAAAACACTTGATTATGGGCACAACAAATAAGCCTCATCTAGCTATGAAGTTGGTAAGTCCTATGCAATAAGAGGTTTCAGACTGCGAATATATTCATGATGTTTAATTTTATCTGC
The DNA here is from genome assembly GCA_020860745.1 of Lachnospiraceae bacterium. Classification (GTDB taxonomy): domain Bacteria; phylum Bacillota; class Clostridia; order Lachnospirales; family Lachnospiraceae; genus Eubacterium_I. Next base: position 1,134 of record JAJBTR010000215.1, read on the forward strand.
AAGCACTACGGTTATCAGTTGCGTAATGCCTGCAAGTATTAAATCGGCGTGCAACGTGTTTTCGTTTTGTGTACGACGACCTGCTAGGCAGAGGTTTGCTTTGATATGATTGATGTCCCGCTCTACGACAGTTCGAATTTTATAGGTGCTATCCCATTCTTTAGTGCCACGGATAGTGCCAGGAAATGCACGCAGATCCTTTTCTGGATAAATGTAAATCATTCTTCCACAAGGGGATGTGGTACAAGGGTTGTCACATTGACAACGGCGGTGATATTTTCCATCTTCACATTTTATATATTTCATTTTCGGGCAGACAAACTTGAAAGTTGGAAGTCCACAGCGAAGATGAGAAGTATTTCCTTCAGGTTTCATTGGAAGTGAGGGATCATGTGGACAGCAAGGGATGCCATTGTCATTGATCGTGTAGTCTATGTTCTCTAAATGAGAGCGTGAATTAAGTGGGATATATGCTTTTGAAAAATGCTTATCAATACCAAAGGTATCACCAGAAAGTAATTCTTTGTATAACTGAACAGAGTCGAAAGCGGCATCGCCCAGAAAAACTTTGGGATTGATCAGTGGGTGCTTTGCAAAAAAATCTTTCAAGGTTGGAACAAGAAGTTTTGAGTCATGGACAGATTTATCTTCATCGGGAGAATCCGTTTTCTTTTCTACGACAATATCAGGATGCGATACTATGAAATCCTTGTTGTAAAAGGAAATATGGCGAATAATTCCAAGTCCGTTGGTGACAATGCCAAACTTGAAAACATAACAAAAATGTCCATTGATGTAAAGCTGTTTGATTTCAGGATTAGCAGAAGCATGAGAAGGCATAGCACCATACGCAGCTTTATAAGGATCATATGATTTATCATAGCCCTTGGATTTGGCATAAGCCTTAAGCTGCTTGATAATCCGGTTTGCGTATTTCGGATTATTTTCAGTGACAAAAGCTTCAATTCCAGAAGAATCAAAAATGGTCATATCAGCTTTGGCGGAATCAATAGCCTGACAGATTGGTTCCGTAAGATCCACAAGATGCTCGAACACGGACTGTAGATCATCTAAGAAATCCTGTTTAAATCGAGTGATTTTAGAGGCATCAGGAACTTTATCAAAACCGCAGAAATCACGAAGCGGTTTGGAGTATGCAAGGAAGACCAACAAGAGTTGGTCAGTAGGAATAGAAAAAATACGTTGAATAATCAAGGCCCATAAAAAGGCTTGCAAAGAGTATTTACGGGTTCTGCCCGTTGATGCATAAAAATGGTTTCTAAAGGAAATCGGAATAATTTCATCAATGTCGATATGAGTTTCTAATAGAGAGAGAAACGCAGGTTTGTCATTATCAAGTTTTTCTTGGCAATCTGTAAAAATTTCTGCCAAAGAAAGCTGTTTATATGGTATCATAGGTATCAGAATAACTCCTTTCTTGGGTGATGGTTTTTAGTTTTTAGTCAACTCTATTATACCATATCCA
>JAJBTR010000301.1 GCA_020860745.1 Lachnospiraceae bacterium
ATACTTACACCGCTCCGGGACATTCCGAGTGCAAATTATGCAGACTCCATGATCCCGCAGACATCGACGGCGGGCGTCTGACAAACGGCCTCTCCCACTTCCTCCCCAGCGGCGGCGGCACAGAGCTGGCAGCCAATCAAATGGAGGCCCTCTACTACATTATCGAGGGCACAATGCTTTTCACCGGTGACGACGGTGTCGAGACAGTCCTCAACGCCGGCGACAGCGTACATATAGCTCCCGGTTCCAAAAAGAGCGTGAAGAACATTGGCACCACTACCGCTCAGATGCTGGTCGTGCTTTTACCGGCGTAACAGATTTTTTCAGCTGTTTTATACAGACGGATACAAAATGCCGGCGGATATATTTTCAGACAACCGGGACAGCGCCCCTTAAAAGTTGCCTTAAAGTATATCCGCCGGCATTTTATATCCTGTGCCAGATGTATCATGGGTTACCATATCAGGTAAAGTACACCAGTTCCTCTTCCGGTGCGGTGGTCTGTTCCACTTTTTTCGCGTAGAGAACCGGTCCTTTTCCGCGATACTCTTTCGCGAACTCATTGTGAATCTCTGCTGTCAGGTTAATCCAGGATTTGTGCGGAATCTGCGGCGCCTTATCATATTTGCATTTCAGCCCAATGAACTGGATATCCTCCACACAGCAGGTCATCGCGAAGCGCCCCGGCACCATCATCGGCTTTTTCCCGAACTTATCCGGCCGGTAGACCAGTGCCAGAAACCGTATCGTCTTACCCTCGTAGTTTTTCGGATTCTCCTGTACATCCAGATAAAAGATGCCGTAGTCCGCATCTGTAATCTCAATGACGTCCTGATTCATGTCGTAAGGGAGTTCTTCCCTGTCGTTCTGATCGATCGTACCATCCTCCCGCTCATACACGATCTGCGCCTTGCGGTTGTATGCCTTGACCGTTCTGCGGAACTTTCCCTTCGGCGTCTCATCCGTGCAGCGGTTGAAGATGACCACATCGGAGGCAAAAAACTGCTCCATCATCATGGTGCGCATGTTGTTCAGATACATTTCATAGGTGGAAGCATCCACCGTCGTCAGCACCTGCACAATCTGCCAGTCGGCCGGCAGCGGCATTTCCAGAATCTTTGCCGCCTCCCAGGTCCCGTTATACTCGATAAAAACCTGGTCCGGTTTCATGGCCGCGTCGCAATCCCGCAGGAAAGCCGCGGTAAACTCTTCCTCGGAATCCACACCGATCACGGAAGCTCTTTTTTCTGCCAGCTTTTCCTCATCGTACTCCTCGTCGCCGTCCTCGCAGGCGATGATCAGATTCCGGGCTCCCACGCCAAAATCGTTTTCCAGAAGTGTCTGCGTGACCAGGGAGGTTTTTCCGCTATCCATAAATCCCGTAAACAAATATACCGGTATGTCCATTGCTGTCTCCTTTACGTTGTGAAAATCAGTCAGTCAACAATCTCGATGAATAATAAAAATCGCAGCGAAGTGTCCACTGTCCATATCCAATTACATATTCTACAGTCCGAACAACGCCTCCAGCTTATCCTCATCCAGATCCGCGCCGATCACACAGAGGCGGCCGGTGTAATCCGGCTCGCCCGCGCGCAGCTCATACTCGCCCGGAACCATGTCAAAGTAAATCCAGGTGCCATCCTCCGCCGGAACCATGCCCTTTGCGCGAAGTATTGTGCCATAATCCTCTGTATCACAGAACTTCTTCAGAATATCTTCGATTGTCTCCCTGGTAAACTTATGCGGCGTCTCTTTGCCCCAGCTGGTGAACACTTCATCCGCGTGGTGATCATGGTCGTGGCAGCAGCACTCTTCCCCGTCTTCGTGATGATGGTGTTCATGATCATGATGGTGACCATGTTCGTCATGGTCGTGATCGTGATGATACTCATGTTCCTCGTGGTCATGATCGTGATGATGCTCGTGATCCTCGTCTTCATGATGGTGGTGGTGATGCCCATGCTCCTCATGATCGTGATCGTGATGGTGATGCTCGTGATCATGGTCATGCTCATGCGCTGCCTCGAATTCCGCCATCATCTCCTCCATAAAGGATTTCTGGCCCTCGATCACTTTTAAAATCTGCTCTCCGTTGATATCCTCCCAGGGCGTTGTGATCACAGCCGCTTTGGGGTTGAGCTCCTGAATCATCTTCACGCAGAGATCTAACTGTTCCGGCTTCGTATTCTGTGTGCGGCTCAGGACAATCGTAGTCGCATTTTTAATCTGATTGTTAAAAAACTCGCCGAATGCCCGCATCTGCTTTGCCGCTTTCTGTGCATTGGCTACCGTCACCAGAGCGTTCAGCTTTACCTCCGGATAGGTTTCTTCCATCTTTTTTACGGAAGACATAACATCCGAAAGCTTGCCGACACCCGACGGCTCAATGAGAATGCGATCCGGATGATAGGTGTCAATCACTTCACTCAGACTTCTGCTGAAATCGCCTACCAGCGTGCAGCAGATGCATCCGGAGTTAAGTTCCCGGATTTCTATACCGGCGTCTTTTAAAAATCCGCCGTCAATTCCCACCTCGCCGTACTCGTTTTCCACCAGAACAACCTGTTCATCCTTGAAAACCTCTTCCAGCATTTTTTTAATC
>JAJBTR010000027.1:0-284 GCA_020860745.1 Lachnospiraceae bacterium
CTATATCATAATTTTATTTGTTTTTGTTGGTCAATTTTTTCTTTTTGACCCACTGATCCCATCCACTTCTTATTTTTGTGGGTAATTGTTTTTTATTTTTACCCACAAATTCCCAGGCTTTCCTGTTCTTGTGGGGCAACGCTCTTTATTTTTTCACACAGTTTTCTTGGATTTTCTGTTTTTGTGGGTCATTGTTCTTGATTTTTACCCACAGAGTTCTTTGATTTCTTTTGCTTGTAGGCCGGCACTCTTTATTTTAACTCCCAGTGCTCTAAAGATTCTGG
>JAJBTR010000027.1:294-2601 GCA_020860745.1 Lachnospiraceae bacterium
TATCTCACCCTGCTCTTTAGTTTTATTTCTTTAAGGGCCAACGCTCTTTATTTTTACCCACATAATCCTTAAATTTCCTGTTATGTGGGTCATGAAAAATGGCGCTCTGCGACAGGTCTGCCCTGCAGGTACTTCGCGCGCGGGCGGTTGTACCTGCAGGGCAGACCCGCAGCAAGAACGTCCCATACGCGACACAACGGCTCATTTAGTGAACAAGCATGCACCTATGCTACCTTATAGTCGTTTACAGCCGCTTCACAAACAACGCCCGCACGGCGTTTAACACCGCAATCACCATCACTCCCACATCCGCAAAAATTGCCATCCACATATTCGCCACCCCAAAAACTCCCAGAATCAGACAGAGAACTTTAACGCCGATTGCAAAATACATATTCTGATAAACAATGCGAATACACTTTCTGGAAATCCGGATTGCCTTGACAATCTTTAGCGGATCATCATCCATCAGAACAATATCCGCCGCCTCAATCGCCGCGTCCGACCCGAGAGCGCCCATGGCAATGCCGATGTCAGCCAGAGAGAGAACCGGCGCGTCGTTGATGCCGTCTCCGACAAATGCCACCTTGCCCCGCCTTGCAGCCGGAGTTCTTTTTGTCTCCGCTGTACTGTCCAAATTCTGACTTATAGCGGAAGCGGTTTCCTCCACCTGTGCTCCGCTCTGCTTCTGGTTCACAGCGGAAACGGATCCAGCTTCCGGCATATCGCTCCGGATACGGCCTGTGCCAAGAAGTTCCTCCACTTTCGACACCTTATCCGCAGGGAGCAGCTCGCCGTACACCTCGTCAATGCCAAGTTCTTCCGCCACGCGCTCCGCCACATTTTTCGCATCCCCGGTGAGCATCACTGTCTTTGCAATCCCGGCGTGCTTCATCTCCGCGACCGCCTCTTTCGCGGTCGGCTTGACGACGTCGGAAATCAGAATATGCCCTGCATATGCGCCGTCCAGTGCGATATGCACCACCGTGCCCGTCTCGCGGCAGTCTATCCAGGAAACACCCATCTCCCGCATCAGTTTTGCGTTGCCTGCCGCCACGGTCCGCCCATCCACCACAGCAGTCACGCCCCGGCCGCTTAGCTCACGGATATCCGTCACGCGGCTCCGGTCAACCGGTTTCCCATAAGCCTCCTGCAAACTTCTGCTGATGGGGTGGGAGGAAGCGCACTCAGCATACGCGGCATATTCCAGAAGCTTCTTTTTCGGCATTTCACTGTGGTGGATGCCGCTGACCTCAAACACACCCTTTGTCATGGTTCCCGTCTTATCAAACACAACACATTTTACCTGGGACAGCGTCTCCAGATAATTCGACCCCTTGATCAGGACTCCCTGGCTGCTCGCCCCGCCAATGCCGGCAAAAAAGCTTAAGGGAATGCTGATGACCAGCGCACAGGGACAGCTGATGACCAGAGAAGTAAGCGCCCGATATATCCAGTTACTCCACTCCGGCGCAAGCCCCATGCAGAGGCGGGTCACCGGCGGCGCCACTGCCAGGACAAGTGCAAGACCGCAAACCGCCGGCGTATAATACTTTGCAAACTTTGAGATAAAATTTTCCGACCGGGACTTTCTGGAAGTGGAATTCTCCACCAACTCCAGAATTTTGGAAACGGTGGACTCCCCAAATTCCTTCGTTGTCTGAATCCGCAGCACACCGCTGAGATTAATGCAGCCGCTGATTACTTCCTCACCCTCCCTGACATTGCGGGGAACGCTCTCCCCGGTCAGGGCGCTGGTGTTGAGCGCCGATGCACCGGAAACAACCACCCCGTCAATAGGAACTTTTTCTCCCGGCTGCACCACAATCACCGTTCCGATTTCCACCTCATCCGGGTCCACACGCATCACGGCGCCATCCTGCTCGATATTGGCGTAGTCCGGCCGGATATCCATCAGCTCACTGATATTTCGACGGCTCCTGCCCACCGCATAACTCTGGAAAAACTCTCCGATCTGATAGAAAAGCATAACAGCCACGCCCTCGGTATACTCTCCGAGCAGAATCGCGCCGATGGTCGCCACCGCCATCAGAAAATTCTCATCAAATACCTGCCGGTTTAAGATCCCCTTAAACGCTTTCCGCAGAATATCACATCCGATGATCAGATACGGGATCATAAAGAGCGCCAGCCGCAGATACTGCGCCCTGCGTGTATCCCACTCAGCCGTAAATATAGCAAATAGAAACATCAGAAAATAAGATAGAATGATGCGGGTAAGAACCTTTTTTTTTTCTTATTCATAACACACTCTCCATATGCTTAGAAAAAGATCTCACAGTCATC
>JAJBTR010000234.1 GCA_020860745.1 Lachnospiraceae bacterium
GCACCACAGAGGACATCGTGATGACATCCATATTACCGCCGCTTAAGATGGCGACCACCCGCTTATCCTTTACGCCCAGCTGTTTCAGCGCCGCCACCGTCAGCAGACCGGAATTTTCTACAATCATCTTGTGGTTTTCCACCATATCCAGGAACGCGACCACCAGATCGTCATCTTCCACTGTGATGATATCGTCCAGATTCTGGCTGACATAGGGAAAAATCTGCTCGCCCGGCGTCTTTACGGCCGTGCCGTCCGCGATGGTGCTGACGCTCGGCAGCGTAACCACATGGCCGGCTTTAATGGATTCCTGCATGCAGTTGGCTTTGGCAGGCTCCACGCCGATCACTTTGATCTTGGGATTTAAGAGCTTTGCCAGAGTAGAGACTCCCGTCGCCAACCCTCCGCCGCCGATGGGAACCAGAATATATTCCACCAGGGGAAGCTCCTTGAAAATCTCCATGGCAATAGTGCCCTGCCCGGTCGCAACGGTCAGATCGTCAAAAGGATGGATAAATGTATAACCATGCTCGTCCGCCAGCTCCAGCGCTTTCGCGCAGGCCTCATCATAGACATCCCCGTACAAAACCACCTCCGCGCCATATCCCTTGGTACGGTTTACCTTGATCAGCGGCGTGGTGGTCGGCATCACAATGGTCGCTTTTGCGCCGAATTTCTGCGCCGCGTAGGCCACGCCCTGAGCGTGATTTCCGGCGGAGGCAGTGATCAGACCGCGGCTGCGCTCCTCCGGCGTCAGAGTGCTGATCTTGTAATAGGCGCCTCGCACTTTGTAAGCACCGGTAAACTGCATGTTCTCCGGTTTCAGATATACCTTATTTCCTGTCTGTTCACTCAAAAACTCACTGTAAACCAGCTTCGTCTCCTGCGTAACTTCTTTTACAATCTCACTGGCTTCCTCAAAACGATCCAGGGTTAACATATCGCTCATAATTTTCCTCCTTTACCCCAAGAAACCATCACACACAACACCATTCGTTTCAATTCTTTTTCCACGCACATTTTTTGACAGCATCACATACTCCTCAGCTGAATTTCGATTTCCCATGATTTCTTCTGCTGTCAGAGGACGTCTGATTTTTGCCGGACTTCCAAGAGCCATCATACCATCCGGAATCTTCATCCCCTGTGTCACAAGTGCCCCGGCTCCAATCAGACAATTCTCCCCGATTTCCGCTCCATTTAAAATAATGGCGCCCATACCAATCAAGGTATTATCACCTATATGGCAGCCATGGACAATTGCTCCGTGTCCAACAGTCACACAATCGCCAATCTCAACAGGATAGCCTTCATCCGTGTGAAGAATACAGCCGTCCTGTATATTACTGCATCGTCCGACATGAATGAAATCATGGTCGCCTCGTAAAACGGCGTGATACCAGATGCTGCTATCCTCTCCCAGGCTTACTTTTCCGATCACATCGGCGCTGGGGGCAATAAAGTTTCCCATATTTTATATATCCCTTTCCGTCCTGTCCAGGACACTCTTCCGGAAACACATTTCAATATAACTCGCTGATGGCTCCCGCATTCACTTAGGAACTGTCATAAAATAACTTGTGCAGATTGTGCTGGATAATGCGTGAAGCACAGGTCTTAAAAACGTAGGCGTAGCGGGGCGCTAAACGTCCGGGGGACGTTTGCTTAGCGCCGACCGGAACGGAGTGTAGACCGGCGAGGCTTTTAGGACCTGCGGTTCGCGTATTAGCCGGTGCAAGATGCATAAGTTATTTTGTGACAGTTCCTTATCACCATTTCAGAGTTTTATACCTCTGTATCAAACAGCGCATCCACAAACTGATCCGCATCAAACTTCTGCAGATCATCTATCGTTTCGCCAACACCAATATATTTCACCGGGATTCCCAGCTCTGACTGGATCGCCACCGCGATGCCGCCCTTGGCGGTTCCGTCCATCTTCGTCAGAACGATGCCGGTGATCTCCGCCGCCTCGGAAAACTGTTTCGCCTGATTTAACGCGTTCTGTCCGGTGGTCGCATCCAGCACAACCAGCGTCTCCCGGAATGCATCCGGATACTCCCGCTCCAGGATCCGGTTGATTTTTTTCAACTCTTCCATCAGATTCTTCTTATTGTGAAGACGACCCGCCGTGTCCACCAGGAGAACGTCTGCGCCTCTTGCTTTCGCCGCCTGCACCGCGTCATAGACCACCGACGCCGGGTCAGAGCCCTCCTGCCCGCCAACAAGCTCCACGCCGGCCCGGTGCGCCCACTCCGTGAGCTGCTCCCCCGCAGCCGCGCGGAACGTATCCGCCGCGCCGAGGATCACTTTCCGACCCTGTGCTTTCAGCTTGGAAGCAAGCTTCCCGATGGTTGTCGTCTTTCCGACGCCGTTCACACCGATCACCAGCACCACCGATTTTTCGTTTTCAAACCGGTAGGCCGCCTCCCCGATCTGCATCTGCTCCTTGATACTTTCAATCAGAAGCTCCTTGCAGGCCTCCGGCTCCCAGATGTGCTGCGCTTTCACTTTCTCTTTCAGGCTCTCGATAATATCCTCCGTCGCGCGGACACCGATATCACCCATCACGAGGATTTCCTCAATCTCCTCATAGAAA
>JAJBTR010000041.1:0-1945 GCA_020860745.1 Lachnospiraceae bacterium
GTTTCCCACATATCAAAAATTGCGTGTTCCGAAAAACTAAGCAATCCATTTTCAGTGTCTTCTAATAACGCATGCGTTTCAGACAGTAAAAAACGTTTAGCTGCTTCCATCGGCTCTATTCCATATTTACTAATTATTTCTTCAACCATTTTCCTATCATAATAGTCAAGCGCAAAATATATTACCTTTTTCATATATCAAGCACCTCCCGACAATGCAAAAACTGCAATGCCCTCTCTGTTTTAAAAACCACCTGGTCTTTTAATCTCTGCGGCAATAATCGAGCGATTGTTTCCTGTTCTGTCAAAAAACCATCCAGGTACAACACTAATGTTGGCATTGTCTGATCATTTGCAACAGGTCCGATTACGACATCATTGTCATCATCAGTTCATCAATCGATGGGACTAAAATCGTCTGCTACCCTGGCGCTTTCCATTCAATATTCTTTCTACAAATGCTAGTTCCCTCTGTTGTAGCTCTTAGGAAAAAATTGTTTGTTCTCTCATCTTTCACCCATGCATTTATAAAATATGGATTACAACCTTGGAGTTCATAAACCTTGTACGCTGACGATATTATGCCATTTTCAAACCTTAAATTGACCTTTGCATTGCCAAGATGAAGATTCTGCGCAGACAGAATAAGATCATTCTTTTTTATCTTCAAATAACCAACTGTAGTTGAACTTCTAAAATGACTGAATAATTCAGAGTTCAGAAACATACCATTTTTAGCGCATGAAATCAGCTGATCTTCATTCTCTGTCTTTGTTTTGTCTCTTCGTTCAGCAAACATGTCATCAAACTTACGCTGTTCCCAAGTTATTTAATACCCAAAACTACCAAGCTGGTTTTCCTGTCGACAACAAGCTGTCAATATCCTTGTAAGCATTTTCTATCGCCTCAGTATGATATAACGGATACATGTTATATACAAAATCTGTCAGATTTTTTTCATCTAATTCCCTTAACACCAAATCTGCTCTTGTTCGTTTGTAAGAAGCATAATTTTCCAATAGATAAATAAAAAATCCCATCTCCTGTGCCATCCTCAATCCCTCCTGATATATAATGAATTTCTGGGATTACCGGTCACCTGTTCGGATTCCCACATATCAAAAATCCCTAATGGTCCAAAATCCCACATTTCAAGATTCGGATTGCAAAGCATTTGATAAGTTTCCGAAAAAAGGAATCGCCTGAGTGCATTCATCGAAGATATTCCGTACTTATCGCATATCATGTTTACTACCTTTTCATTATAAAAACATAACATATCACTCATATCATGACTCATAAAAGCTTCGCCTCCTTAAAAGCCAAAATTGAAATGGCTTTTTCCGTTTTAAATGCATACTGATCTTTTAATTTTTGTGGAAGTAATCTTCTTATTGCCTCTTCCTCGGTATAAACTCCAGAAAAATATCGTCTTAGAACCGGCATTGTCCTATCATTTGCAACAGGTCCTATAACAATATCGTGGTTATCGCTAAACGAAATATCATTTCGATTATTTGAAACAAATTTCAGCCACTCCACAGAAGCTTGTTCGAACTTGTAAACAAACAGGGTATTTAACTTTTCCTCATCCAACTCATAAACCGACACTATCTGAGTCCCATTTCCTCGTCTTTGCATCGTTAAATCTGCCCATCTTGCGGCTTGCTCATAACTGGATGTAAGATAAAATCCTGCTCCAAAATCAAGCCTTCGATCTGCGATGATAATTTGCGGCTTTTCGACTGCAATGTTACTGCCATGATACAATAGCATATACATCTCTCCTTTTTTCAATTTTATTATACTTATCACTCAATGTTGCAATGTCAGCTTTCAATCTAAACACTTTGCCAACAAAAAGGTCCATAATCAAAAGTCATCATGTTAATTTTCAACACATAGTTTAATCAAGGCATCAATGAATTACAACGAATCTGCAAAGT
>JAJBTR010000041.1:1955-2579 GCA_020860745.1 Lachnospiraceae bacterium
TATGTTTACAGGACGCCACACATCCAGACGATAATCAGTCCCATCATAATGATCACCCCTATTGCCGGCACCAGCGCCAGCATGATAAACATGATAATTACATAAATCAGTACGCCGCGTCCGGTTCCACCACCCCTTTTGTGATTATTGCCGACATATTTATCTCCTCCGTTTAGCTTATGATCTATACGCCAATCCACTTCATCATATTTTCCGTTTTTATTCCAATCGTTCATTTGCATCCTCCTCGTTTTGGATTCAATTTTGTTCTGATCTGGTTCCAGTATAATTCTCTTTAAGTACAATAATCAGTACTCGCAAAAGAACATTTATTCGAGTGATTGCAGTTCATCAAAAATCTTATTGCTCAATTCCTGTAAATGAATTGTAGCATATTTCTTCCTTGCTGTATACTAAGGAACTGTCATAAAATAACTTATACATCTTGCACCGGCTAATACGCGAACCGCAGATCATAAAAGCCTCGGCGTAGCCCGCTACGCCTACGTTTTTATGACCTGTGCTTCACGCATTATCCAGCACAATCTGCACAAGTTATTTTGTGACAATTCCTAACGAGATCACAAAAACAGTACCGATCATTTACACGTTACACATACGCGC
>JAJBTR010000165.1 GCA_020860745.1 Lachnospiraceae bacterium
GGAGAGGCACTGTGCCCACATGAGATTGAACGGCAGTCGATTTGTATGGATGCTGATATTGGAGATATAATAAATCAGTTAAAAGAATTGTAAAAAGGTGAGATATGATTTTACAGACAGGGCTTCGGACGGATATTCCGGCATTTTATTCCAGATGGTTTGCAAACCGGCTTCAGGCAGGTTTTGTCTGTGTGCGTAATCCCTACAATCCTGTCTCTGTGACCAGATACACGCTGGCACTGGATGTCGTTGATTTAATCGGATTCTGTACGAAAAATCCCGCGCCGATGTTTCCATATATGAATCTTCTTGCTCCATACGGGCAATACTGGTTTGTCACCATTACGCCATATGGGAAAGGTATAGAGCCAAATGTACCGGAAAAAGAAAAAGTGATGGAGAGTTTCCGGGAACTCTCCAATATCGTCGGCATTGATTCTGTTGGATGGAGATACGACCCGATCCTGATTACAGACGTTTATACTGTGGAACGGCATATTTCCGATTTTGAAAAGATGGCGGCTGTCTTATCAGGCTACACCAGAACCTGCGTCATCAGTTTCATAGATATTTATAAAAAGGTGGAGCGCAATTTTCCGGAAGCAAGAGCGGTTCGACCCTCCGAGCGCATAGAGATTGGGCAGGTCTTTGCAAAAATCGGTCAAAAGTACGGTATGACAGTCAAAGCCTGCGCGGAAGGAAAAGACCTTGAGCCATACGGGATAGACTGCTCCGGCTGCATGACAGTTGAAGTGTTTGAGCAGGCGCTGCACTGCCATCTGGATGTGCCAAAAAGGAAATCCATCCGCAGTGAATGCGCCTGTTATCTTGGAAGCGATATTGGAGCTTATGATACCTGCGGCCATCTCTGTCGTTACTGCTATGCCAATGCAAATGCAGCTGCTGTGAAGCAGAATATGCAGCGGCATAACCCGGCTTCTCCATTTCTGATTGGAACGAAAGGACCGGATGATCAGATTCATGATGCAAAACAGACAAGCTGGATAGACAGACAGATGAGGTTGTTTTAAAGATAACTTTTACGAAAAAAATTCTTTGATTTAAATACCCTCGGTTTTAAAGCCGAGGGTATTTCTCTCTTAAAATCTGTCCATCTGCTCCTGGGTAGTCATCGCAGGATAGTTTGACTATTAATCCCGACTTCATACCTGAGTTTTTTCAGATGCTTCCAGATCAGACAGCCGAAGGATCAGATGAAGCCAAAGCAGTTCGTCCGGATCATTTAAATTAATACTGGTAAGCTGAGAGATTTTATCAAGTCGGTATTTTAATGTACCGCGGTGAATAAAAAGCTCGTCTGCAGTATGTGATTCGTTTCGGTGACTCTTAAGATAAACATCCAGAGTATGAAGCAGTGTATTGTTCGTTTCTATATCATAGTTTCTTAAAATTTCAATTTCAGGCGCATAGCAGGATAATGGGAGTTCATGCGAAAGCAGATCATTCAGTAAATGAAACCGGTAGTCACGAAAATGATGCGACCAGATCGTGGGCGAATACTGAAGACCTAATGTAAGCGCGAGAAATGTCTGGCGGTAATAGTATTGCAAATCTGTTAGCTGATTAAATGTATTGCTAAATCCGACCCGTAAATTTTCATTGCAGTTAATGGTGGCAAATTTCTTTATGAACTGATATTTATCCCCCCTTATAAGCATGATCTATATTTACTAATACGATGAGATTGTCATTATAACTAAACGTATATACATCCGGTAAGTTTCTCGTAAGAACACTTTGATAATAACCTGTTCCGGATTCCCCGATTCGTTTATAGGAAATATGGATACACAGGCAGAGATAGTGATCAGTTACGTCCCAGTTGAAAGGGACCAGAAGGGGGAGCAGCTTTTCTGTTGACGTTGAAATCTGATCATCCAGCGCCTGCGTGAAGAAAATGCCCAATGCGGAGCCTTTTGTATCAATGGAGTTGTCCATTTCGAGATATTTTTCACGAACAAACTCAGAGAAAAAAAGGAGCAATTCTCCGTCGTAAGGCATAAATGGACGTATGATATCGTCCAATATGATGCGGCAGAGAAATACGTTCTGTTCATAAATATCATAGGAAAGTGTGGTTCCAAACACATCGTCGTGCAGTAAAAAAGGGGATCCCTGTGAATTTAGATTTGCCTGATATTTCGGATTCTCATAAAGAGAATGGATCACATCCTCGGAAAGAAATCCATGCTGATCGGGCTGTAATGTATGAGCATATAAGAAAAAGTAACTGATCATTCTATAGATTAAATCTGCCTGCACCGGGACAGCAAGAACTGTTCCGGTGTTTTTTATTTCATAGGAAAGACCTTGTTTTTGTAAAGTGTTAAAGTGTAGGCTTTCCTATGAAACAAAAAACACTCCGTGAGGATGTACCCGCAGGGCAGACCCGCAGCTCGCGGATAGGAAGATTTTGCTGCGCAACCGCTCGTGCGCGAAGTGTCGCGGTGCGACACTTTTTTATAAAATCTTACGCTTTGAATTGCCGACCCAGGGTTGTTTCATGAAGAAATTTTAAACATAAGATAAATGCTGAATTTAACG
>JAJBTR010000370.1 GCA_020860745.1 Lachnospiraceae bacterium
CATAAAGATTGCATTCATCCACACAAAATCCACGGAAACTTCCAGCTGGACGTATGCCCACGAGCTGGGACGGATGCATGTGAACGACGCATTCCGCGGACGGATTCAGACAACAGCCTATGAAAACAATGCCACCGCTGCCGACGCGCAGACCGCGATTGAGAAAGCCATCGCCGACGGCAATACCATCATCTTTACCACCAGCCCGATCTTTCTCTCCGCCAGCATCAAAGCTGCGGTCGATCATCCGGAAGTAAAGATTTTAAACTGTTCTCTGAACACAAATCACAAGTATATCCGCACCTACTATGCGCGGATGTTTGAAGCAAAGCTTTTAAACGGCGTTCTGGCCGGTATCATGACTGACACGAATAAGATCGGCTACATTGCCGACTATCCCATCACGAGCATGCCCGCCAACATCAACGCTTTCGCCATCGGGGTAAAAATGGTGAACCCCAAGGCAAAAATTTATCTGGAATGGTCCACCCTGAAAGAGAATCAGGGCGTCGATCTGACAGAAAAACTGTACAACATGGGGGCTACCTATATCTCCCACCTGGATATGATTGTCCCGCAGCACGCCACGCGGCGGTTCGGTCTCTACCGCGTCAACGGCGAGACGCCGGTAAATCTCGCACTTCCCGTCCTTGACTGGGGAAAGTATTATGAACGCATTATACGCAACATCATCCACGGCACCTGGAACACCGACGGCAAAACAGAAGGAAAAAAGGCAATCAGTTACTTCTGGGGCATGTCCTCCGGTGTGGTGGACGTGGAGTGGTCTCCGGCCATCCCGGCGGAAACACGGAACCTGCTGGAGACGCTGAAGCGCGCCATCATGCGCTATGATTTCAAGCCGTTCAGCGGTGTGCTCCACTCACAGGAAGGAATCATCCAGTCGGATCCGGACAGCCATATGTCCCTCTCCGATATCATCGCCATGGACTGGCTGGCCGACAACGTCATCGGATTTATCCCGGCTGCCAAAGACCTGATGCCGGAGGCTGAGACACAGATTGTCGTGCGGCAGGAAGGCGTGCGCAAGGAGGACGACTCTGAATGAAAATCATGGCCATCGCCGACGCCGAATCCTCCGCGCTCTGGAACCACTACAATGAAAATAAACTGACCGACGTGGATCTGATCGTCTCCTGCGGTGATCTGGATCCACGCTACCTGTCCTTTCTGGTCACCTTTGCCAACGTTCCCGTTCTGTATGTCCATGGGAACCACGATAATTCTTACGACCGGATCCCGCCGGAAGGCTGCATCTGCATTGATGATCAGGTCTTTGAGTACGGCGGCATCCGTTTCCTGGGTCTGGGCGGCTGCATCCCCTATAACGACGGCAAGTATATGTACTCGGAAAAACAGATGCAGCAGCGGATCCGCAGGGTATCACGCAAGATCCGGAAACACGGCGGCTTCGATGTACTGGTCACCCATGCGCCTTTGCGGGGCATCGGCGATGCGGAGGATCTTCCTCACCGCGGCTACGAATCTTTTTTTCCGCTTCTGGACAAATACCATCCGTCCTATATGCTGCACGGACATG
The DNA here is from genome assembly GCA_020860745.1 of Lachnospiraceae bacterium. Classification (GTDB taxonomy): domain Bacteria; phylum Bacillota; class Clostridia; order Lachnospirales; family Lachnospiraceae; genus Eubacterium_I. The sequence goes on from JAJBTR010000370.1 coordinate 1,562, forward strand.
TCCATGTACAGTATGATTATAAGCTGAAGCGGGAAAATGCCTACCAGAATACCACCATCATTAACGCATATGAAAAATATTTTCTGGAGCTCTGAATTCTGTTCATTGCAGATTGTCAGAGCTTTTCTCATGCTCCTTATTTCCGCCTATCATGCAGAACATCCCGCATCTTTCCCCTTCTTTGAAATTACACAGCGTTTTTTTCACTGAAACTCTACTATCATTTCACTGCATCATTGTATCCTGTTTCTATTTTTCTTTTAAGCAAACATCACGCAATCACTCAGAACTATCTGCTTCCCCGTTGTTTTCTGTATTCCGTCCAAGATAATCCACGATACCCTCATAAACCGCCTCGACAATCTTCTCCTGATACGCCTCATCTGACAACAGGGCTTCCTCCTCCGGATTCGACAGAAAGCCGCACTCCACAATCACAGTCGGAATCGAAGTCTTTTTCAGAATATAATAGCTCTCGTTTGCCTTGGCAGCGCGGGTATTGGAGGGATCCAGGTTGTCGATCAGATTCTGCTGCAGCGCTTCTGCCAGCAACTTCCCTTCCGCGGAATCGCCATAATAAAACACCTGCGCCCCGCTGACCGCACTGTCCGTATAACTGTTCTGGTGAATACTGACCGCCAGTGCCGCATCCGCCCCATCTATGATTTCCACCCGCTTTTTCAAATCGGAAACCTTGGCGCTGGAAGCCCCCTCCTCCGCCAGGCTGATATCATCCTCACGGGTCATGACCACTTCCATGCCCTGCTCCACAAGGTAATCCTTCAATTGTAGCGCAATTTCCAGATTCAGATCTTTCTCTTCCGTGCCGGAAACGCCAACCTTGCCCGGGTCATCCGCTCCGTGGGGCGGTAGTAAGTTGCGGTAATTTGTACCGATACGGTACGTTTGATTTTTCTTAAACTTCTTAAATGTGCTTCGTAGAAAATTGACAGGGTTGTTTCATGAAGAAATTTTAAACATAAGATAAATGCTGAATTTAAC
>JAJBTR010000254.1 GCA_020860745.1 Lachnospiraceae bacterium
GAACACACCAAAGATTCTCAACACTTTCATCCAGATCTTTATAAGTCAAATCAAGACGAATTTTTTTCTGACCGTGCCACCTTCAATCAACAGGGCAATCTGATCCCTGGTCTCCTTATCTGCCTTATCTGCAAATCTACGAATGATATCATTGCCGCTGGCATTTGCCCGGAAATTTTGCGGCATCCGGCGCACTTCTGAATCAGTAAACCCAAACCATTCGTCATATCACATATCAACAATCGTATGCATCCTGGGATTATTAAAACCCGTAAAAATGCTTTCCTTTGAAATCTGCAAACAGCCGGTAACAACCGCAAACATCATATTCATCAATCAAAATTATGACTTTGCGCCCATAATGATGGAATAACAGGTCTGACAAAACCATAAAACTGCTTTCAAGATTTCCTTTTCCTGTTCGCAGTTTATACAACGCTTCCTTTTCTATATCATCCAAATGTTTGCTGCTCTGGAGATAAGCGTGTCGTCCAGCTTCCCGACTGATCGCTGCCCACATCTGCAGCCTTGCATCTTCATAGGTCATCCCCCACGCGTCTTTAAATGAAATACAGATAACCGGATATCTACCCATATGTGCATCACATAAAACGGTATCCCCCGTAATTTCCAGACCATCAAAAATTGTGGTATCCGTTCCAATCTCAAAAAAGACCGTAACATACTGACCATAAGACTTTTTCCATTTCCAAATTGTCGCGGACGCGTAAATAAATTCACTTCGCCCCAATTTTGGAGAAGATCACGGATCATACCGTCTTATCAACATAATAAAAGTCTTCTTTTCGAATTTTCTCAAAAGATTCTATTCCAATTGGGAGCTTTTTCCTCTCGACAGACATCAACATGGTCTCCTCTCTACTATGCATTCATTGAGTAATATCTGGCTCAGTCTTCGATTTACATTCCAAATTCCCGAAGCAGTTCTTCCTGGTAAGCCCTGTCTGCTGCCGCCCGGGTAATATCATCCATACGGCCTAGCTCCGCCAGCTTGAGAATTAATGAATTAATTTTTTCCTGACCTTTCTCCATGCCTTCTTCCCGGCCAGCTGCGTGGCCGCGGTCATAATAACTCTTCGCCTGCGAATTATAATCGCGCAGCGCCTTTTCACGCGCCTCGTATTCCAGCCGCTTCCTCTCATCCGCGCTCAGCTTTTTCAGTTCCTCACAGGCCTCGCCGATATACTCATCCGTCTGCGACATGTCCTCGAACTCCTTCCTGCTCTTCCCACAAAAAAATCTCATCCAGTCATACACAGTGGCATTATTCGAGGCATTCACACCGGTATTTTCCGGAATATCCTTCTGCAGCTTCTTAAGCTCCAGGATCTGGATCTCCATCAGGTCGCTGTAGAGATCCCCTGTCTCAATATCACAGAAAAGAGATCGTGCGGTAGCACTTCTCATCATCCGGAAAATGGATAAAATCCAGAATGCTTACATGGATGCACTTCTACAGCTTTTCGTAGGATTCCCCTTTTTCAACTGTTCTGTATACATCCTGCTGAGATAAAAAGGAATCCTTTTCTCCCAGTAATCAAAAGATGCCACCTGCATTTCAAAATCCATCTGTGTCCCGTCAACCAGCTTTACACGGACATCCAGAATCCCCTGCTTATCATCCTCATATTCCTGCGGCAGAATCGTCGGCAGCAGTTCCGTCTCCTCCACTGTCTCCGGCTTCACCGCCAGCAGCGATGCGATAAACCCCTGTCTGACCTTCCCATTCTGCATCAATTCCTTGAAACAGAAATCCACTATGGAAAGCATAATAAAACTATCCACTGTTTTTTTCTTCATCCGTTTCCTCCTCCATTATAATGAAAAGATGAATAAGTGTAAACTGATTTTTGGCGAAAGCCGCCGGAAAACCAGAAAGGGCATCATCCTGACGCCACAATCGGACAGCAGAATCTCAAGAAAAATATCTGTCCTGACTTGTACTTTGAAGTATACTATTCATCCGGTTCAGAGGCAACAGGAAAAGGAAAAAAACATATACAAAGTTTCACACGGAATTTTTATAAAAAATGCACAATGGCCTCATTTTCATCAAGGATATACTGCTACCTATTAAACCATAAAATGCCAATCTCAATGCAGTGAAAAACACTTCCCAAGACTGGCATTCCCTATCATCTTCGATTTACAATCCAAATTCCCGAAGCAGTTCTTCCTGGTAAGCCCTGTCTGCCGCTGCCCGGGTAATATCATCCATACGGCCAAGCTCCGCCAGCTTTAAAATTAATGAATTAATTTTTTCCTGACCTTTCTCCATGCCTTCTTCCCGGCCCTCTTCACGGCCTTCTTCGCGACCAGCTGCGTGGCCACGGTCATAATAGCTCTTCACCTGCGAATTATAATCGCGCAGCGCCTTTTCACGCGCTTCGTATTCAAGACGCTTCCTCTCATCTGCGCTCAGCTTTTTCAGTTCCTCACAGGCCTCGCCGATATACTCATCCGTCTGTGACATGTCCTCGAACTCCTTCCTGCTCTTCCCACAAAAAAATCTCATCCAGTCAT
>JAJBTR010000395.1 GCA_020860745.1 Lachnospiraceae bacterium
TTATAGTTTTATTTTCTCCATCACATCCACTATTTTGGGAGCGTTATTATCATGTAAATATACAGGATTTAGCTTCTTTTTAGCATATTTTAAATGACTGCCGGTTGTAATTTTCACAAGCAATGACGTAAAAAAACGCTCCCAACTAAAGTAACTACTACTTACAATATAATCTTCTGGCGCATCCAGTATACGATTCAGGTTTTCCATTTTCACGATTCCCGATTTCAGGACCATCCATTCAAAAGATTCCGGAAGATATAAAAAAGCAGCTGATGTTTTATTAAGCAGCTTCATGACGCGATCCATTTCCGATCCAAACGCTGCACCATCAGCAATAATCAACAGCCTGCTGCCCGAATACTCTTGCATTTTTTCAAAAATATTTGATTTTCCTTCCGCGCTGATCACATTATAATTTTTATTGACAGATAACCCTTTAAAAAATTCATATCCCGAATGGGAATCTTCAACTATAATCTGATCAGGGCAAACTGGCTCAAAATAATTTTTCTGACTGTAAATATGATAAAATTCATTATATACCTGCTTTAATCCAGCATATTTACCAGAATGACGAATTCCATAAATCTCTTCTACACTATATGGAAGATTTGGCAAACCTTCCCTGGTTACAAGAACATAATAGTTGTCAGAATCACGGACTGCCTCCGCAAATTCATTTGTCGAAAGGAAAGCATTATCTTCATCAATAAAAATAATCGTATTGTGTAACAGCTTAAGTATTATATGCCATTCTTTGCCACCCAGTGTCCTGCACGGTCTGTCACATCTGAGATCAATACCACTATCCGGACCGGATTCAAAAAACTCGCTGACCATTTCAACCAGAGTAGTCTTTCCAGTAGCACTGTCCCCTTTTAAAATGGTAATATTTCTTCTTATCGTAAAATCATACTTTACATTTGAATTTGATATGATAATGCGATAGCTGCCCTTCATAATCAAACGCCTCCCTGTTTCGCACAGTTATGATTTGTAAATAATCATCTCTGTTTAACGAACAATCATTCCTGCAATGGGTAAAAGTTCATCCATACTATGCACAATCTGACCGGTATTCAGAATTTTTGCCGTAAATGTATTTTCACCAAAATCCATTAAATGTCGGAGATTAATTGTAACATCCTGTAATTCTCCGATTTTTAAAATCCATTTCGCACAATTATCACCACAGGCTGAAGCATTAAAAATTCTATCAGGAACTTTATAGATTGCTATTAATGTCTTTACTCCTCCGGATAATTCTCTTGGACTAATGCCGCCCAAAACCGGAGAATCAATAATCCTCGGTCCAATAACAATGGATTTATCCACATCATAAATCATTTCTCTGGATAATTCATCTGTAATCCAGTCATCGGTATAGGTGTTTTTAAAAAAAACAACCGGGTTATAAATTGCCTTCGGCATATCACCATAGTAAATGGACAACATAACAAACGTCCTCCTGTTCTGATCTACTATCACAATTATATGGTTTTGTGCAAATAATAACAACTTATATTTTCTAACCACATGACAATATGATTTTTTTATTATACCAAATTTATACTATAACCTTATATCTCTGCCATTCAGGTATAACTCACATCCACCACACGCAATTTGCGCCCATCCACGGCAAACTGCACGTTATACCCGCCAAACGCCAGGCCATAGATCCGCTCAGGGTCATCCTGGTAACGCGGACGGGGATCCTGTCTCAACACATGAATCAAAACACACTGTTTTTCCGGAGTGATCTGCGCCAGCAGGTACTCCGGAAATTCTACTTCAAGCAGGCCGTCGTCCACCTCATCAGAAAACCCGCCTCTCGCCTGCGGGTGACTGGCCGCAACCGGCATAGACGGCTTGATAGCAGACACCGGCGTCCCATCCCGCATATCGATCCCGGACACCTGCAGTACCGGCCCCTGCCCGCCCAGTTCAATGCCCTCCAGCTTTACAGATGAGAGCCCGATTGGATTCGGACGAAACGGCGAACGCGTTGCAAAGACGCCCATCCTCTGATTCCCGCCCATCCTCGGCGGACGCACCAACGGACTCCAGTCATGCCGCTCCGGTCCTTGAAATCCCCACAAAAGCCAAATATAGTCAAATCCTTCCAGGCCGCGCACTGCTTCCGGCTTTCGATACTCCGGTTCAAACACAATAGAACCTTTCAGTTCCGGAATAATCCCGCTCTGCCGCGGGATGCCAAACTTCTCCGGGAAATCCGTATAAATGTGTGCTATCACATGTAATTCTGTCATAGTTTCATACTCTCCTGAACCCCAATTCAATACACCGCCATTTTACGCATCAACATCATTCCGTATAAACACCCGAAGCTAAGGAACAAACTGATGTTTCTCACGCAGAAAAGACTTATTTCTAAACGCACTCGTTTCTTTCTTTGTAAAACGTTTTTACTCATAAGCCGCCCTTCTCTGTGAGAGAAAATCTCCGACCGCTGTCACAGTCGGAGACTTTCCCGAATCGTTATCCGTAATCAGATCACAGCGGCTGTCTGGGAA
>JAJBTR010000334.1 GCA_020860745.1 Lachnospiraceae bacterium
CGGTATCTGTCTCGGCCTGCAGCTTTTGTTCGAGAGCAGCGAGGAGAGCCCGGGCGCGGAAGGACTCGGAATTTTAAAAGGGAAGATTCTTCGTATTCCGGATCAGGAGGGCTTAAAAATTCCTCATATCGGATGGAACTCCCTGCATCTGGAGAACAACGGCCGTCTGTTTGTGGGATTGCCGGAGAACAGTTATGTCTATTTTGTCCATTCTTATTATCTGCAGGCGGCGGATGAGCAGATTGTGAAAGCGTCCACCGAGTACAGTGCGCACATCCATGCCAGCGTGGAGCAGGGGAATGTCTTCGCCTGCCAGTTTCACCCGGAGAAAAGCGGCGCGGTGGGGCTTAAAATTTTACGGAATTTCTGTAATGTGTAGGGAAGCAGAAAGATATCTGTGTTATATAAAATCAGAAATCCATTTCCATAAGCAGACGGTAGGCGGATTTTTGTTATTTTTCCGAGTCTGGCGTTCGTTGTCGAAGCATGTTTGAGCACGGGACGTGCGAGTTTGCGAAGACAGTGAATAATAGGCGGTGAGGAAAGATAGAAAATCCTTGCCGTGTCTGCGATGGAAAGTGGATTCGGATTTTTTGTTTACGAAGAGGAGCAAGTTATGTTTACGAAACGTATTATCCCGTGCCTGGATGTGAATAACGGGCGCGTTGTAAAAGGAGTTAATTTTGTCAATCTGCGGGATGCGGGAGATCCCGTGGAGATCGGTGCGGCCTATGACAAGGCTGGTGCGGACGAGTTGGTTTTTCTCGATATTACGGCTTCCTCCGACGCCCGGGCTACTGTGGTGGACATGGTGCGCAAGGTGGCGGAGACCGTGTTTATCCCATTTACTGTCGGCGGCGGTATCCGCACGGTGGATGATTTTAAGATGCTGCTGCGGGAGGGCGCGGACAAGATTTCCATCAACTCCGCGGCTATCATGAATCCGACCCTGATCTCTGAGGCGGCGGATAAGTTCGGGAGCCAGTGTGTGGTGGTAGCCATCGATGCACGGCGGCGCGAGGATGGAAGCGGCTGGAATATTTTCAAAAACGGCGGCCGGGTTGACATGGGTATCGACGCCGTGGAGTGGGCGATGCAGGCGGACCGGCTGGGCGCCGGGGAAATTTTGCTCACCAGCATGGATTGCGACGGGACGAAGGCTGGATATGATATCGAACTGACCCGTATAATTTCAGAAAATGTTTCTATACCGGTGATCGCCTCCGGAGGTGCGGGGACGATGGAGCATTTTTATGATGCTCTGACAGAGGGAAAGGCGGACGCGGCGCTGGCGGCTTCCCTCTTCCATTATAAAGAGATGGAGATACGGGATCTGAAGGATTACCTGGCGGGACGCGGGGTGTCGGTGAGAAGATAGGTGTGTTTTTCTTTATATATTGGGGGAGATTGTTTGGAAGATAATAAAAGGAATGTAGTTGTAATAAGGGATCCAAAAGATAAGCCTGTTGTGTTCAATAAACGATATAAAATGTAAGATTTGCAGGAGCGAAGCTGTTTTGTGGATTTTGGAACAGTTTTGACGGAAGCGGATTTCAGAAAGGAGGGAGGCACATGCCCCCGATCACGAATGACTGGGCGAAACCCTTAAGCGCAGAGTTTCGCAAACCATACTACAGAGATTTATATACAAAGGTTCTGGAGGAATACCGCACGCGGAAGATTTTTCCGGCAGCGGACGATATTTTTAACGCGTTTCACCTGACGCCGCTCGGTGAGGTGAAAGTGGTGATTCTGGGGCAGGACCCCTATCACAATGACGGACAGGCGCATGGGCTGTGTTTTTCTGTAAAACCGGATGTGGAAATTCCGCCGTCTCTGGTAAACATCTATCAGGAGCTTCACGATGACTTGGGCTGCAAAATTCCAAACAACGGTTATCTCGTCAAGTGGGCAGAGCAGGGCGTGCTTCTTCTGAATACAGTTCTCACTGTCCGGGCGCATCAGGCCAATTCCCACCGCGGCATCGGGTGGGAACAGTTTACTGATGCGGTGATCGAGGCTGTGAACCGGGAGGATCGACCGATTGTCTTCATGCTCTGGGGGCGGCCGGCGCAGATGAAGAAGAGTATGCTGCACAATCCGAAGCACCTTATTCTGGAAGCACCGCATCCGAGCCCGCTCTCGGCATACCGGGGATTTTTCGGGTGTAAGCATTTCAGCAGGGCGAATGAGTTCATGGCAGCGCATGGAATCGAGCCGGTGGACTGGCAGATTGAGGATGTGTGATACTGAATTTTGGAAAAATGTAGCAAACGGTAGCCTGAAAACAGAGAAAAATGTTGCAAATAGTAGGTCGAAAAACAGAGAAAAATGTTGCAAAAACTATTGAATAAATCAGGAAAAATGTTACAATGCTCATAACGGAGGCGCGGGACCTATGTTAGAGAGAAAGATTTATGCAAGGTTAAAGGAGTGGAAAGCAGAAAAACAGAAAAAGGCGCTTTGTATCATCGGAGCCAGACAGATCGGTAAGACAACGATCATCGAACAGTTTGGGCGCGAGAATTAT
>JAJBTR010000001.1 GCA_020860745.1 Lachnospiraceae bacterium
CCAGATATGCATCCTGCAATCCGTCAGCCAGACTGTAAAACTCCCTGCCCCCGTACGCATATTCTTTCATCCGCCGCATAGCTGTCGCCACGGCAATTTCATCATCATTCAGCTTTGCTCCGGGGAACTGATTGCGATACAAAAAGTCACTGCCCAGCATGATACCCTGGTGCGACCATCCCTGAATATTATTAAAGCCATCGTCCAAACGGGCAAAAGGCAGCGTCACCGGCCGGTTCTCTGCGTTGAGATAGCGGACCGTCAGATCATTGATCTCCCCGCGGACGCCCTGGATATTCATCCGTCTCGTCCGGATCGGCGAAAAATACTGCTCATCCGAAAAATCCAGAAACGCACTCTTTCCATTCGCAAAATCCAGGGAAACCATATCCCTCGCCGCACGATTCACACGCCCGCTCTCATCGTAACCGTCCCGTCCCATCGTATAAGTCACATCGAATTCATACCGCTTCCCGCTGATTCTGCACTCCTCAAATCCCGCTCCCAGAAACTTCCGGAACAGACTGACTGCGTGATAGCCGTGCACCGCGGAGAGCGACACATTGGAAATCTCACCGGGCAGCCCCCGCCGGATCACCTCCAGGCAGGAACTGTAGAGCGGCCAGAACTGATACTGTTCACAAATCTGAACCCGCGCCCGGTGCGCCTGTGCGGCATCCCAGATTTGCTGAAAATCCTCCGCGGAATATCCCGGCGGCGTTTCACAGAGCACCGCCTCCCCCAACTCGAAAAGCCTCTGCAGAAAATCCGCGGTCGCCGCACGGTTCACACAGAGAATCACATAGTCGTGAGGGAAATGCAGTCCCTCCTTCCAGTCCGTTGTGGCGGGTACGCCCCACTGCGACGTCACCTCCAACGCCTTTTCCCGACTGCGTGTAATCACAGCGGAAATCTGAAATTCATCCGGAAGTTCCTTCGCAATCCGATGAAAATAATTCGCCCGCCATCCGTTTCCGATTATCACAATTCTTGTCATAGTTTCCTCCTGTCACATGACTTTCCCCTCCTGTACCATAACCTTTTATCGCTTTAATCATATGGATACAGGTTTTATAAATGATATCTCTCCGTATTCCCTGTCCTGTTTCTGACTTATTTTTTGCGTTTATAGAACCACCCTGTCAGCCAATTTTATAATGATTCATAATCTTCCGCCCCACATCTGCAAAGTATTCACCTCACACCTGACGCGGAACAAAATATTATTCATCTTTTACTTATGTGGTTGAAATTTCTATTTCAGAGATTAATCTATCTTACAGATTTCCAGAATCCTCTGCACTGCGTCCTCCCGCCCCGTATGCACCACATAGTCACAGAGTGCCGCATTTTTCAACTCATTCTCCAGAGAAATCAGACGCAGCATTTTTTCATGATTGCTCATATCCTTCTCCAGAATGCTCTCAATCATTTTCTCGCGGCTGCACTTGCAGAAAATGATAACTGTAGGGTAATGGCGCTTCATCGCAATCGCCCCGCTCAGATCAATCGGCATGACGATATAACGGCTGCCTGCCATCAGCGCGGAAATATCCGCCCACTTGGTTCCGTAAGCATAACCGGCATACATCGTCGTCTCTATAAAAATTTCACGATCCCGGATAAATTCTTCCGAAGTAATCCGCGTGTGAATGCCGTCAGACACCGGCCTGGTCGTATAGGCCTTTGGCACGGTGAAAAAGTCACTATATTTGCAAAGTTCCCGCGTAATCTTATTTTTATTGGAACCGCTCGGTCCCACCAGCGCGACCACAGCGGGATGATTGGCCTCCACACGATCCTCAATCATGGAGGATTTGATCTGATTTAACAGCGTAAAAAACTCATCAAAATTATTAACTGCCAGCAGACCGGTCAGCTCCGTATTCCAGGGTTTCCGCATCAGCACCGGGAAGCGGGCATTGCTCTTTAAAATGTTCTTCGGTCCGTCGTCCAGCGTGATGTCAACGTGCACCATGGACTTATGTACGCCCATAATGATATTCTCCTCCGGAAAATCCGGGAAAGCCTCCTTAATCTGCCTCATCCGCCGGGACATAAACTCCGGATAGGCAGCCGTAATGATGTAGACAATCCCCTTCGTCTGCAGTTTTCGTATGAAAGCTTTGGATTCTTCCGGGACAAACTGTCGGTCATAGAGCCGTTCGTCGTGGTAATACTTTTTTATCACAGAAGCCCTGCCTGTATTCTCCCAGGAAGTGATATCCTCCAAAGTGAGCGGCGGGTCAAAGCTGTATTCTTCGTTCGCCATCTCGATGGCCCGATCGTTGAATGGAGCAATCACATCGTCCCAGTCGATTCCAAACGTAAGCATTCTCTATTCCCCCTGCAAATCCTAATAATTTATCTTTATCCCAGCAAAGCAACTGAAAAGCAGTCAGCAGCACTCCTATGAAAAAAGAATATCAGATTTTACTATCCGTTTCAAGACTTCACAAACGGAAAGCAGGGTTGTTTCACGAACTTTTTATCCAAGACCAAACCCCATGACAAGACATTA
>JAJBTR010000180.1 GCA_020860745.1 Lachnospiraceae bacterium
CGGATGATTGAAATTGACGTCCGGGTCTGCCTGTCTCTGACGGAGGAGAGAGAAATCTTTGCAGCCAGGAGAAGAATATTAGACAGGCTGGACCGCTTCCTGGATCCGGTTGACGGTAATTTTTATGGGGAAGGATGGGAAATCGGTGTTTTTCCCGACAAAAATCAGATTCTGTATGCGGTCAAAGGCGTGGAGGGCATTCGGAGCGTCAGACAGCTTACACTGCGGAAATATCAGAAAGACCGGGCCGGGGAGCCGGAGTTTCGGGATGACGGGAATTATCTGTCCTATCTGCTCCCGGAGAGCGGCCAGCATGAGATTATAATAGATTTGTAAGAATTTTTGTCACTTTCATCATAGATAGCAAGACGGGGGAATCGCCTGTGTTTTATGAACTGGACCTGGACGACAGGACATATCATGAAATTGAATCAGACGCGGTATTTCAGATACCGCGGGAATATCCGGAGTGGACCAACTACAATCCGGCGGATCCCGGCGTTACGCTGGTACAGCTTCTGTCCTGGCTGACAGAGGTGCAGCAGTACCACTTAAGCCAGGTCGACAGCTGTAAGCGCAGAAAGTTCTTAAAACTGCTGGGAGCCGGAATCCGGTATGCCCGCCCGGCGGAGGGCGCGGTCAGCGCCAGCCCGGGACTGGAGCTGGCGGGGCAGGAGATTGCGCTGCCGGTGGGGAGCCGGTTTTACGCGGAAGATATGGCGTTCGAGACCGTGGAACCGGTGCTGGTCTATCCGATCCGTCTGATCGGCGCTTATATCAGCTGGGAAGACCGGTGGAACCATTACTATAACATTGACAATGAGATGGAAAAGCAGATCCGGCTCTATCCTTTTGGCGAGGAGCCCCGGGTCGGCGACCAGTGTTATTTTCTGCTGGACCGGCCATTGAGCAGCCGCTATCCGACCGATATGTATTTTGAGATCAGCACCGGCTGTGATCTGGAGCGGAACCCAGTGAGTGAGGATTTTATCTCACTGGCTGCTCTGGAGTGGGAGTACCAGACGGCGGATGGGTGGGAACCCATGGAGCCGGTGTATGACGAGACCCACGAGCTGCTGTTCAGCGGCAGAATCCGGTTTTTCCCTGAAAAGGAGATGGAGGCGGACCGTGAGCTGGGGGTTTACCGGATCCGGGTGACATTGCGCTACAATGATTACGATGTGGCGCCTCTGATCCGCAGCGTAAGGGTGAATGAAATCCCGGTCCGGCAGCAGTATACCTGCTGTGATTATGAGGATCATACCGCTCGTGTTCTGCCGGATGGGAAAACCTGCTGCATTGACATCTGCCTTTATCTGGCAAATGCAGGAAAAGCGGAGCTTTATCTGAAGACAGAGGAAGGATGGCTGCCCTGGGAGACGGAGGAGGTCCGCTCGTTGCAGGGCGGGGCAGTCCGGATTTTCTTCCGGAAGCCTGAGTGGGAGTGGAGAGAAGAAGTCTGCCGGCTGATGGTCTGCGAGGAAGAGTGGGCGGAACGGCGTGTCCTGGGAAACGGGAACGCTTTCGCAAACCAGGAGTACCGCCTTTACATGCCGGACCTTCTGTATGACGAGTTTGAAATTATGGTTCGCGACGGCAAAGCGGGAGTTTATCAGAGCTACCGGAAGACGGAGGATTTTGATACCTGCACGCCGGAGAGTCTGGTATATATTCTGGATCCGGAGGCACAGACAATCCGTTTTGGAGACTGTGAGCGGGGGCAGGCGCCGGATGGCGAGATCCGGCTGATCCGTCTGAGAACCAGCCTCGGCTCCATGGGCAATATCAAAGCGGATAAGATAAAGACCTGTGATACCCTGCCCCAGCTGATTGTGAAACAGTACCGGCCGACGATGGGCGGCCGGGACAATGAGGCACTCTCCCGGTGTTTTGAGAGGGTCCGCCGTGAACTGGATGAGATCAACCGGGGCGTTACCTACGCGGACTACGAGACGCTGGCCAGGAAAGCGCCGGGACTGCTGATTGTGGACAGCAGGGTCATCGCGCCGGATGAGTGGGACGAGGGCGGAGAAAACCGGATCACGATTGTGGTGCAGCCCCTGAGCCTGAAAAAGCGCAGCGCGGATCTGAGCAGGCGGTACCGGGAAAATCTGATGCGCGTCCTGAACCGGAGAAAGATGCTCGGGACATCCGTCCGGCTGCTGGCGCCGGTGTATATCGGGATCAGTGTCTACGCGGAGATTGCGATTCTGCCGCAGTTTAAGGACGCGGAGGAGCAGATCGAGACGGCGGTGCGGTCCTTTATAGACGACAGAACCTGGAAAATCGGCAGCCCTGTTTTAAGCAGCGTCATCTATGGCATCATCGATACGCTGCCCTGTGTGAGACAGGTGAGAACACTGACTCTGGATGGCCGCGGAAAAGGCTGCAGGCGCCTGCCGGGAGGCGATGTGAGTATTCCGCCAAACGGGCTGGCATGGCTGGAAAATCTGGATTACAGTATCCGGACCGTGGATTTGAGGTGAGAGAGTGGATTCGTTAAAATATTTTGTTTTTAACAAGAAAAAAGATTATCGGCATGGCTGTCTGAATCATATCTGCCTGACAGACCGCGGCATCACCCTGGAGCCGGGGGAGAATACGGAAATGGGGGTATTTTTCAGCCGCATCCTGGATTCCGGTGAAGAGGGAAATGCCTGGCACCGGGCTGTGGTCGAGAGTGAGGATTACGGCGACGATTCCATCCGCTTTTACTTTTACTGTGCGGACACAGACCGGATTACGGTGGACGGACGTGAGTGGGAGTGGGAGGAACTCATTGGCAGCGATGCGTTTGATGCGGAGAAAAAGCATAAGCTTATGAGCCCTTATCTGGTGCTGCGGCTGCTGAACCCGAAGGATATCCTGCTGACCGGGGCGAAGGGACGGTATCTGTGGATGGAAATCCAGCTGTTTCGTCAGACCGGCTGTGTCCCGCAGATACAGCATATGAAGGTTTATGCCGACAATAAGAGTTTTGCGGATTATCTGCCGGAAATTTATCGCCGGGGAACGGAAAGCGATTTCCTGCGCAGATACCTGAGTATGTTTGAGGCGGTATACCGGGATCTGGACACAAAGATCCGGGACGCATCCCGACAGCTGGATCCTGACGCTGCCCGGCCGGAATTCCTGTACTGGATGGCGGAGTGGATGGGCATTACCACCATTCATCTCTGGTCGGAAGAAAAGCTCCGCAGGCTGCTGACCGGTTTCGCAAAGAGAAGCCTGGTCCGGGGCACCAGAGAATATATGGAATATATGATCGAGACCTTTACCGGCGAGAAGCCGTATTTTGTAGAGTATGCGCAGATTGAGGAGTACAGAGGCAACGAAAAGGAGTACCAGACGCTGCTTCACTGCTACGCTCATGACCCTTATGAGGTAAATATCCTGATCCGGGAGGAGGCTGTTCCGACTTTGAGGGAGCAGCAGGCGCTGATCCAGGTGATCGAGGACGCAAAACCGGCACAGATTGCGGTGCACCTTATCGTTCTGCATCCCCATATTTATCTGAGTCAGAATGTATATGTGGGAATTAACAGTTCCCTCGGAACCTATCAGAAGGCATCACTGGACGGCGTGACAGCAATCCTGTCCGTCGTTGCAGTGGCAAATACAGAAGGCAAAGGAGATCAAAAATGAAGAATCTGAAGTGTTTTCCTTTTGAGAGAAACCGCTATTTTTACGGAAAGCTGCTGTCTGCGGATGATTTTGAGACAGAGCAAAAATATTTTAATGACAAACGCAGGACCGTAAACCGGTATCTCCTGGGAACCGGCGTGGTCTGCGGCCTTCATGTGGTGGAGGTGGACGACGAGACCATATCGGTGGAGCGCGGCCTGGCATTGGATTTCTCCGGACGGGAGATTGTGGTGGATGAACCGGTCATCCGCCGGATTTCACAGTTTGAGGGATATGACGACGACTCCGGGACGGACGGGGAGAGCGGCTACCATTACCTCTGCCTGGAATACCGCGAGGAAGCGGCGGAGCTGATGCACAATGTGGCCGGGTCGCCGGACAGCAACAACGGTGAGTTCAACAAATATATGGAAGGATACCGCCTTTTTGTGACACAGCAGGAACCGGAACACGAAATTTTTACACCGGACCGGCTATATCAGGAGAGCTGCGTGGTCTATGACGGCGAGGGCGTCCGCATTTCCCATGTCAGCCCAAGGTATCTGGAGGCCGGGGCGGATGCCGTTCTGCAGGTGGAAATTGAAAAGACCGGACAGCAGCAGGTCATCTCCTTTGACTATGATCTGGAATTCTCCTCCATGACCAGCATGGATGAGACGAAAGTTCACATTCATTTTGATGAGAGCGAGTACCCGAAGAGCCAGAGTTACCGGATGGAGGTTCCGGTGAGGGCGGCTTATGTCAATGGAGTGGAGGCGCAGGCGGCTGTGGTATCCGACAGTTTCCTGCTGAAAGCAGGCGGCCGGGAATATGACCCTGCGGTCCATGCGGTGAGCAGTGGGTTTGTCAGCAGCCTGGACAGCTATGAGGCGATGCAGGAGGAATACTACCGGGGAGCGATGGATTACATTGTCAATCATACGTTCCAGCAGAGTATCTATCTGGCAAAGATCTATGTGGTAAAAGCGGGGACAGCCTGCATGATCGACCGGGTGGAGCAGCTGCCGTTTTCACAGAGGATTCTGCACATGGAAATTTCTGCCGCTCTGATCGAAAAGCTTGCGGATGATGTGCAGAAGCTGAAAGCCCTGGAAAAATCCGGTGACAATGCAAAGGGAGACGCTTCGCCCCGGGAAAAATCAATGGAGATTGCCAGCGGGGAGGTTGTTTTTGACCTGGCGGATGCAAAAAGCCGGACAGACGCTGCTCTCCGAGGAGATTACGCATGGCCTTGGTTTTTCACAGGTGTCGGTGATCCTCGGGTATGAGCTGGAGGGTACGGGCGCCGGGAAAAATGTGACGGTTTTCGGAGATCCCGATGTGTTTTCCGTAAGCGATGGGATACGGCTTGGCGCGCAGGTGAATGCGGAGGAGGGCTATCTGGTCCTGGGTGTAAAGTGTCAGAAAGACATGGGCAAGGGAAAGCTCAGGGTGTTCTGGACCGCACTGCGGGATGACACGGCGAAAACTTTCACACAGAAGAAGCGAATCCTGATCCGCCCTGACATACCGAATGTGTTTGCGGGCGAGAGTATGGTATTTACCGTAGTCCTGGAGGGATTTGAGGACGATCGCTTTATCTGGAAGGTAAAGGACAGTGAGGGCGGTACGATAGACAGAAACGGTAAGTATACCGCACCGGATACAGCCGGGGTTTATCAGATTTCGGTAGAGAGCACCGCGTATCCGGAAGTGAAAGCGACGACATTTGTCGTGGTTCAGGAGAGGGATAACAACTGGCAGGAGTGACGGCATGGAGATCAGAGTACTGGACAAACATTATGAGGTGATACAGAGAATCCGTTCCACCGGATCTCTGAATGTCTACGTGGCACGGGACTGCAATCTCTCAGAGGGCGATCTGTGTACGGTGGCCTGTGTCCGCGATGAGGCGCTGATCCGGGATCTGATACCGGTTACCACCGTGAACAATACCAGCCGGTCTTTTAAGGATCTGCGGGAGAGTTTTATCGCGGACGGAAGGTATTATATTGTGCTCCGTTATGTGGAAGGGGAACATTTTTCCGAGGCGGTAAAAAAGCATGACTGGAATCTGGAAGAGCGCCTTCTGCTGGTAAAAAACCTTTTTTTCCGGATTCTGACGATGAATATGCCAACCTGTTTTATCTATGAGGCGCTGCGGCGGGACAGCATTGTGGTAGACGCTGCGATGGGTGTTTCGTTCCGCTATTGTTTTGTTGAAGCGGACTCTTACGGGAAAGTGACGGAGGCGGACTGCATGAAGCGTGTGGGGGATCTGCTTCTGGAGCTTTTTGAGAAAGAACTGAAAGAAAAAAGTTCTCCGGAGCTGACCCGGTTCTTCCGTGACATGGAGAGAGGGAAGTTTGAGGCGCTCTGGGATTATTATGTGGCTTTTGACGAAATCTACGACCAGATTCGCCAGAAAAACGCAAACAATGAGATAAAGCCGAGGCGCCTCCGCCAGAAGATTCAGGAACGGTTTCAGAAAGTGTTCCCGGTGATAAAAACGGTTCTGACGGTAGCATTGATCGCGGCGGCGGGTATTTATCTTCTGTGGAGCCTGCCAAATCCGGCGATTTCAGACGACGGAAGTACTTTTTCGAAGATCGGGACGCTGAATATCGTGGAGCAGCAGGAATAGACAGGAAATGACGTTAGCTTCCCGCAGCTGCGGCATGGCATGACAGCCGGGAACAACGAAAGGAAGTGACACAATGGATCTAATGGAAGTGATTGCGAAATCAGCCGGCAAGTTGTGGACGATTCTGTCCGCACCGTTTGTGGCTATCGTGCGGAATATCAGAACGGTAAATTATACATATTCCTTCGCGAACAGGCTGATCGGCGACTTTCGCAAGAATATGAAGGAAAAGAAAAAAGAACACTCCCTGAAGGATTATTTTTCTATCCGCCATTACTATGTGTCGAAAAAGCTGGTATATATTATCCTTCTGGCGGCGGTGGT
Organism: Lachnospiraceae bacterium; assembly: GCA_020860745.1. Lineage (GTDB taxonomy): Bacteria > Bacillota > Clostridia > Lachnospirales > Lachnospiraceae > Eubacterium_I. Next base: position 6,593 of record JAJBTR010000180.1, read on the forward strand.
TGCTCCTATCCTGTGCGTAAAAATGCTGGTTCCGTTGATGGTATCTAAGTTTTTTACGAAGACGATGGTCATAAATTCGGAGGAGATGATCGGATACTCCGGGAATGTGAAGCTGGTTTCCACAGAGGACGGCACGCTTCTGTTCAAAGGGACGATGGAGAACGGAAGAATCAACGGCACGGGACAGCTCTACACTTACGAATGGAACCTGCTCTATGAGGGGAACTTTGAGATGGATGCCTCTTCCGGCGACGGGGAGCTCTACTACGAGGATAGCGATGTCCTCTGCTACAAAGGAAACTTTGAACTGAATCTGTACCAGGGACAGGGACAGCTTTATGATGAGGACGGAGACCTGCTCTATGAGGGCGAGTTTGTCAACGGCCTCTATGAGGGGAACGGAACGCTCTATTATGACAACGGGCAGGCGAAGTATGTCGGTGAGTTTGTCAATGGACTCTATGAGGGAAACGGAACGCTCTATTATGACAGCGGACAGGAGAAGTATGTTGGTGAGTTTCAAAAGGGAATGATGCAGGGAACCGGTACGCTCTATGACGAGGATGGAAATGTCATAGCGGAGGGGACATTTGAGAATGATCAGCCTACCCTGCAGAGCGTTACGCTTTATGACGACGACGGGAACCTGCTCTACGACGGAACCGTGAACTCTGACGGTGAATATGAGGGCGAAGGGAAGCTGTATGAGGACGGGGAACTGCTCTACGACGGTTCTTTCGACGACGGCGAGTATGAGGGCGAAGGGAAACTATATGATACCAGTGCCGACAGTGGGAGCGGCGACGGCGGCAGCGGGAGTGATGGAAGCAGCGGCGGGAGTGATGGCAGCAATGATGATGACAGCAACGATGGTGATGACAGCAGCGACAATGATGACAGTAATGACAGCGACGAGAGTGATGGCAGTGTCGACAGTGACAACCAGGGTACGCTGATTTATGAGGGCGGTTTTTCCGAAGGCGAATATGAGGGCGAGGGTGATCTCTATGAGGACGGAACCCTGATTTACAGCGGTGATTTTGCGGACGGCAGCAGGGATGGAACCGGGGAAGCTTACGATGAGGACGGCGAGCTGATCTACAGCGGACAGTTTGCATCGGATGAGTACAGCGGAACCGGGAAGCTCTATGAGGAGGGCGAGCTGGTTTACAATGGAAGTTTTGCCGAGGGGGAAAAGAACGGAACCGGAAAGCTGTACGATGAGGAGGGTGAGCTGCTTTTCATCGGGTCTTTTGTGGACGGCGTCTATGACGGCGAGGGAAAGCTGTATGAGGAGGGGGAACTGCTTTATTCCGGCAACTTTTCGGATGGTGAATATGACGGCGAGGGAAAGCTGACGGATGTGGAGACAGGAAACCTGATCTACAGCGGAGAGTTTTACCAGGGCGTCTACAGCGGAAACGGAAAGCTTTACGATTCGGAGACGCAGATTCTGCTCTATGACGGTGAGTTTTTAAATGGCCTGTACAGCGGGCAGGGAACACTTTGGGATTCCGACGGCAATCTCCTCTACGTAGGAAATTTTGTGTCGGGAAAATATTACGGTTCTGGTATCCTCTATGACACGGATACCGGGAAAATCCTGCAATCCGGTGAATTCAGGAACGGTGCTCTTGTCACCACATCAGATGATATTGATGTGGAGTACGGCGTCATCACCTGTACGGTGACGGATACCAGCGGTTCCGTGATTTCCGGTGTGGAGATTACGCTGAGCGACGGGCAGGGCGGAGTCACCGATTCCAACGGGCAGGTGATCTTTGCCAACCATGAGCTGGGAACCTGGCGGGTTACGGCGACCGTGCCGGATGGATATACCTCCTCGCAGCCGTCTGTGAGCGCGACGATCTCAGCGGACGCGAATACGGCGACGGTCAGCATTGTGCTGACGGAGACGGAGTCCGAGTCCTCCGAGGAGTAGGATCAGAAAAGGGAAGAATTGGATTTGTGCTGTTGGCTCAGAAGTTATCGCGAAATCAGTATATCTTATTTTGTGACAGTTTCTGGGCGGGCGGCGGAATGGGAGAATAAAATGGCGGATTATACCTCAATCGCGAATATGGCACAGGAGCTGCTGCGGCGCCTCTCGGATGCGCTGGTTCCGGATCTTGTTGGCAGCAGGGATCTGATCGGCCTGTGTGCGCCGGAGGACCACGGGGATTATACGGTGGGGATCTGGCTTTATGACGTCAGGGAAAACACGGATGTCCAGCTGCATGATATGATCTCCGCAGGGCAGAATGCCCAGCGGTATCCCTCCGCGTATCTCACCCTGCGGTTTATGATTACTCTTTTTCTGCAGAGTGACCTGAAGTACCGCTCGGCACAGGAACAGCAGATCCTGGGACGTATCATACAGGCGCTACGGGATCAGGCGACCGTGGAGGCGGAGGAGGTGCTGACCTCCGGGGAGGCGACCGGACCGGATATCCGGATCCGGATGATGAATCTCTCCATGGAGGAAAAGATCCGGCTCTGGACCGTGCCGAATACGGCGTACCGTCCCTCCCTGTTTTACGAAATCGGACCGGTGGAGATCCAGTCTGAGCGCAAGAGAGATGTGAAGAGAGTGCGCGATATCAGATATCGCTTATAAACGGAGAAGGAGGTGCGGATGCGGATGGCAAAACAGATGCTGGATGAGATACATCTGACCCTTTCCAAAGCAGTTCTGATCAGGGATGCTTTTACCGGGAAAGGCGTGACAAACGGGATACAGGTTCAGGCTGCCGGGGGCTATAAGCCGGTCCTGAAGCCCGGCGGTTACTGCCTCTTCCTCAATCTGGATACAGACACCATTGAGGTGGAGATTACCTCCGCGATTTATCAGAGCTGCAGACTTGTCCTTACGGCCGATGGGGGCAGCAAGGCGCAGGAAATTTTTCTCTATCCGTCCGCGGCCTACCCCGTGGGAAGAAATACTACGGTGGTCAGCGGGCAGGCTCCCGCAGGTGCGATGCTGTATTTTCATCTGGAGGAAAAAAGGCGGGAATACAGGCTGCTGCACGATTATAAAAAGGGAGAGAAAGAAATATCCATCTTTACGGGAGGAACCGCTGCCGCGGTGGGCGGTCTCTGGTTTATCCGGGAGCAGAACAACAGCACCGGCGAATATTTCCGTTCATTGGCTCCGGCCGACGGGTCGGAGGCAGAGGAGGAGCCGGAGGCGGAGCGGGGCGTGTTAGAGCAGACTTTGCAGAAAGGCTACCGGAAAAAAGACGCGAGACTTTATCCGGCTTTTGCGTGTGCGGCGGGGGAGGACGGAATGTTTTACCTGTTTTTAAATCAGTTAAAAGAACAGGATTACCGCCTGTTCTTCTCCTGTGAACAGGATGGAGCTTTTGTTAACAGGGAGATCGGAATACGGGGATGTGTTTATAACACCGTTGAGACGAAAGCTGCCCCGTAAGGAGCTGTGAGGATTCATTCTTTCGCAGTACCTGAAGCCGGACGAACAGCAGAAACAAAAGGATGAGGGAAAAAGTATGAGAACAGGAAGGAGCAGGATATGGGATTATGTGTGACAGGGGGAGCGATGATGACCTGTACGTTTGGGATGGCTCCTTCCACATTCAATGTTTTGCCGACGGCGCGGGTGATGTCCGCCATGCCGCTGGCATCCATTATGGATAATGTACCGCTGGTAAATATTATGCCGTTCGGCATGTGCACCTGCATGGCAAACCCGACGGTGGCGGCGGCGACGGCTGCTGCTCTGGGAGTGCTGACTCCCATGCCCTGTATCCCGGTGACGACGGCGCCGTGGACGCCGGGGGTTCCCCAGGTGCTTGTGGGAGGAAAGCCGGCGCTGAATAACCAGTGCAAGCTGCTCTGTTCCTACGGAGGGATGATACAGTTCACGAACCCGGGATGTCAGACGATACAGCTGTAACGGTATCCGCAGAGGATCAGAGCGGACCGGAACAGGGTGATGGCAGGTTTTAAAAAGTCTGCGCAGCGGCAGATAATCTGACGGACATTAGAGGATAAGCATATGAAAATAAACATAAAGCGGTTCGCACTGCGCACGCTGATGATTATTGTGGCTGCAGTTGCAGTGTTGGTTGTACTTTTGCTTTTATTAGTGAATAATGTGATTCTGCAGGGGGTGACCCATGTCAGTCTTGCGGAGGATTCCATGTATATTGTGGATCTGGACAGTACGGAAGATGAATACTGGATTATACGCACGGATCTGAACGGGGAGAATGGCGCGGCGATCTATTTTGATCAATATGATATGGATTACAGCTATCAGGTACGTCAGATTTTCCTGGATGACGAGGGGGAAGCCTATGTTCTGATTGAAATGGTAGATCTCAGTACGATGGAGGAGATATCTCCTGCAATTTTTCACTGTAATTTTACAAGTCTTTCCCTGGAGGAGACGGACTATGATCTGTCTGTGGAGTCCGTGGTTCAGGTACAGATCCAGGGGATCCGGGACGGAAAGCTGTATTATTTTCAGTCGGAGACGGAGAAGTTTTCCGGGGTATCGGTATGCGCGATGGAACCGTCGGGAAAGACGGAGGTGATAGACGCGATCACTCTTGAGTATCCGGATCTTAAGACGCAGTTTTACCTGAGTGAAAATCAGACGCTTCTGTGGATGGACTACAGCGGAGCCGTCCATATCCGGAAAGTGGGGGAGGAAGAAGAAATCGAGATCGAAGGGGTCACGGGCATCAGCAATACCTTTATGAATCTCGCGGATGACGGAGAAAACATGGCTTATGTGACAGACCATGAGGCGGATGTGATCCGGGCGGTCAATCTGGAAACCATGGAGACTGAGATCCTCTACACGGAGGGGGAAGCGGAGTTCTCTCTGGATGATATCAGCAGCACTGATTGTACGGACCGCGGATTCGCGGCGGCCGGCGACGGCGGCGGCGTCTATGTCTGGATCGACGGAGCCGGTCAGTATATTGAGATCATACAGGTTGCCAGGGCGTTTTTCCATATCAAAATGGGAGTCATGATGGCTATGTTTCTGCTGATTGTCCTGGTGTTTATTCTTTACCGGATTTTTTACCGCATAAGGCACAGACAGACGGTACTGATGCGTATCATAATGATTTTTCTCGTAGTGATTTATCTGAGTGACCTGGCTGTGGAACGGTACATGGAAATGACGTTTTCAGATCAGATGACGCAGACCCAGGATCTGGCTCTGTCTGTCCTGGGGGAGCAGCTGATCGGCCGGATTGAGGAAAATCTGGTGGAGAATGGCGAGCTGTCTATGGAAGACACCTCCGTGCTGGAATTTTCCCGGCAGACCGGACTTCTGCTCTCCCTGGAATACGAGTATACGATTGTCAGACAGGATGAGGATGGTACATACCGTATCTATGCCTCAACGCAGGAATACTCTAATGTGCCGCTTGCGCAGCGCTACACCGGGAATCCGTATAATGCGATCCTGGAGGTATATGAAACAGGGGAAAGTCAGACCCTCAGCGATACGGACAGCGGTGTCAAAAGAAGGGAGCTTTTCCTTCCCATTACCGGGGAGGATGGGACAATCTGCGGTGTTCTGGCGATTGCCGTCCTCGGAAATAATTCCAATGCGCAGATCTGGCTTTACAACCAGCTCCTGAGGATCATTATCACTATACTGATGGGGATTGTGCTGGCGGTGCTTGTCATTGTGCTGACTATCTTCCTGTGGCCGTTAAAGAGGCTGAAGGCGTGCGCGGATAAAATGGCCGGGGGAGAACTGAACGTGACGGTTCCCGTGCACGGGCATGATGAAATTGCCAATATCTCGGAGGCGTTTAACCATATGTCAGACGGAATTTCCCGCCATGTGACCGATATCCAGGAGATGTCGGAGTGTTATTACAAATTTATCCCTGCAAAAATTCTGACATTGCTGGGAAAAGAGTCGATCCGCCAGGTGGAACTGGGGGATGAGATCAGCAAAAATATGACCATCCTTTCCATGCACGCCATCGACTACCCGAAACAGAAGCTGGCGCTGTCGGCGGAGACAGTTTACGCCAATATCAATCACATTTTATCTGTGATGGTGGCTTCCATCGTGGAACAGCAGGGGATGGTGGAGCACTTTGAGGATTCCGGTCTGACCGCCCTCTTTACCGAAGAGTGCCGGTGCGCGGTGGACGCGGCGATCTCGATTCATCGGTCGCTGGATAAAAACGCGCCGGGGGAGGGCAGATGTGTCGCCGTCACCTACGGACGCGTGATGCTGGGTGTGATCGGAAACGAGACCCGTCTGGAAGTGACGGCCATCTCCAATCATGCGGATCTGGCCAAAGCGCTCCGGACGAAGGGAGAAAAATATGGCGCCAGAATCCTGATCACCCACCTGATTTATCAGCAGATCCCGGAGTTTGAGCGGCAGTATCACGCCCGCTATCTGGGAAATATCTATCTGTCGTCTACCGAAAGCATGGAGCGGATTTATGATGTGTACGATGGGGATCCGGAGGAATCCTTCTACTATAAAGAACTGACAAAGTCCCTGTTTGAGGAGGGAGTGCAGCTTTTCGTCGCCCGGAAGTTTTATGCGGCGCGGCTGGTTTTTGTGGAAGTGTTAAAGCAGCACCGCAAGGACAGCGCAGCCAGAGAGTACCTGTACCGCTGCGACAGATATTATAAGCTGAGCGATAAGGAACAGCAGAATGTGGATACTGTGATGGAGCGGTTCTAGCTGCGTTGAGGATTTTTCCGTTGTGCTATCGGGAAAAGGAACCAGAATGTTTGCACAGGGGTTTTCGATACGCTGTACTGGGGAGGTGATCCTGTGGGAGATGATTCAGCGATTCAGAAACTGCAAAATGATACTGATCTGTCCACCCCGCAGGGAGTCAGCCCGGAGCAGACAGAACTGAATCAACAGCCGAACCTGGGGCAGCGTCCCATTCAGGATTCCAATCCGAACCCAAATCCGGGTCAGAGACCGAATCCGGACAGTCCTCCGCCGGAAGACAACCTGCCGGAAGACAACTTGCCGGAGAACAATCCGCCGGAAAACAATCTGCTGCAGGATCAGGCACATCAGACTGACGGGTCGGAGGAAAGCCACGGCGGCAGGAGGACGAATGAAGGAGAACAGGCGGTAGATACCGTTCACACGGATGCGGTAAACGCATACAGTAATGCGAACGGAGACACAGGCAGGAGCGGCGGAGGGCAGGAAGCCGCGGAGGACAAGGTCTTTGACAATCCGGGTGAAGCGCCGACGGACGAAGCGCTGCCCTCTGATATACCGGCCGGTCCGATTTATGACTCACTGAAAGAGACAAAGGACCGTCTGTATCTGTATCGGACAAACAGTACCGTCTATAAGGCGGTCTGTGTAGCCAGACTGCTGTATAATAAGAAGGACAATCCGCTGGCTGCCCCTGAGAGCACATCACAGAAGGTGTTGGAAAAGGCGGAAACTGCCTGGGATTCTCTCGTCGCTGTGAACAATATGGTGTCCGGTGGAAATCAGGTTTACAGTTCCCTTGTTTCTGAGGGAAAGACAACGAACGTCATCTCCACCATTACGGCTGCGGTCGGGGCTGCCGCCTCAGCCGTGGATACGATCCGGAATCTGAAGAAAATCATTCAGAACTTTAAGGCGAAGAATTTCTGGACTCTGGATAATATGCTGGAGGTTGTCAGTGCAATCAGTAATGCCTGCTTTCTGTTCGGCTATATCGGCAGTTCGCTGGAGGCTGGATTTAAAGCGTTCGGCGGCCGGCCGCCGGCCTGGGTAAATCGTTTTGTCAAGGTTTCCTATTTCCTGACCGGAAGCGCTGAGGTTGGCGCCACGCTTGTATCGGCCACAAAAATCGGCGTTCTGCTGAAGAAGGCCAGCAGTTTTGAAAAAACAGATGATCTGAAAAAAGCGAAGGAAGCGGCTTCCGGCGTAATCAACCGGTACAAAAAGCCCGATGATGCGTTACTGGATCCGAACAAGGAATCGGATCGTGTCTGCAAGAACAAGGCCAGGGAATTGCTGAGGCGAAAAGAACAGGGAGAGCTTCAGCTGGAGGAAGAGGAAGTCAAAACTCTGGTACGCTATGTCGCACTGCGGGGAAGGATCGATGATGCGAGAATGTCCGCTTTGAAACTGGTTCCGGGACTTTTGACAAGTGTAACGGACGCATTCGCCAGCTTCTGGGGCGGCACACACCTGAAAGGGAGCGACGACGATTCCGAGGACAAGGTAGGAGACTGGAGTTATGCGATATCAGGTGCCTTTTTCGCCGGCAGTTCGGCTCTTGATCTGAAGGATACCATCCATGATGCGGCGTCGGACGGACCGGGCGGGGAAGTAAACAAAATGACGGCGAACTTTATGTGGAACAAGTTTGAGACGCTGATCACACATGATGAGTATGGCCTGAAAGGACTGGATCTGGAAATCAGAATGCACAGGGATGCATATGATAGAAATATTGCGGACACGCTGAAGGAGAAAGAGCAAAGTGCTAATGAAAAATACGAGGATCTGGGAAAAACGATGGAGAGTATGTATATTTCGGTTGACGATTTGCTCGAGGCGTCGGATATCGAGGGGTTTAAGTCCCTGCTGGTTGCCTCGGAGCTGTAGATATAATGATGTGGGTAATGTGATGAGAGGATTGAGGGAGGTGATTTGATGCCAGGTCCGTATAAAGAGCAGGTAAAAAAACCAGAGGAACATGTAACTCCGGAAGGAGTAGCAACGATGCAGGGAGTAGCAACGATGCAGGGAGGAGCACTTGAAGTACTCTTGAACCTTGGCAATCAATCATCAACCTCTGCAGGAGGAAATCCAAATCCGCAGCAAGTGCCGATTCAAGATCAAAGTGAGAATACGAGTTTACCGCAGAATTTAACGGGTGGTATACAACTGCAAATACAGCCGCCCGCGCCGCAAATACAGCC
>JAJBTR010000004.1 GCA_020860745.1 Lachnospiraceae bacterium
CATTTGGGAAATCTCTGACTGGGAAAGCCCCATCCGGGCCGCAACCTCTTTCTGCGTGTATTCATTTCCATTTACGGTTGCCATTCCATAGCGAAACTCTATGATTTTGCGTTCCCGGGCCGAAAGCTTTCCGATCGCACGTCTGAGAAGCTTTTTTTCCACCTCCATCTCCATATCCTTGTAAATGACATCCTCCTCCGTCCCCAGGATATCCGAGAGCAGCAGTTCATTTCCGTCCCAGTCCACATTCAGCGGTTCATCAAAGGAAACCTCCATCTTCATTCTGCTTGTTCTGCGCAGATACATCAGAATATCATTTTCAATACAACGCGACGCGTATGTGGCCAGCTTAATCTTTCTGGTCGGATTATATGTATTGATTGCCTTGATCAGTCCGATCGTCCCGATGGAAATCAGATCCTCCACGCCGATTCCCGTATTGTCAAATTTTTTCGTGATATAGACCACCAGCCGCAGATTATGCTCGATTAATGTCGCCCGCGCTTTTGCCCCATCTGCGGAGCCAAGCATGGAAATGCAGTCGCCCTCTTCCTCTGTTTTGAGCGGAGGCGGCAGCACATCCGCCCCTCCGATATAATGTATCTCATTTGACTTTAAAAAAAGCAGATTCTGTATCGTTGGTATCAATTTGAACTGAAATCTTCCGGGTACCGAAACCTTCAAATACATAAACTATACTCTCCCTTAACCAAAGATTGCCACATTTAAAAGCATCTGCACATCGACTGACTTCATCAGACTACCGCTGTGAAGACCAACCGGGGGTGCCAGAATCTCTCTGACCGTACCTTTCAGATAAACATCCATCTTATCCAGCACTATGATTTCCACGCAGGATTTGTCCGTTCCGACCGTTCTGCAATCAACCGTATCCGCCTCCTCCGGACTGAGCACCCACCCGTCCGGCAAAGCCTCCCTGCTGACAATACTGACCGGCTGTCCGGTTATCGGATGCCGCAGGAGATTTCCGGAATCACAGTACGCTCTCACTGGAACCCTCTGCCCGCAAAACCACAGGTCAACCGCACATACCCATCCCGTCACACGCCGTCTGACCTGCCACAATACAAACAGTGCCATCGCGAGAATACCGCTAAACAGAATCACTCCTGCCGAATCCAGCATCATCTGCAGCCGCAGGCTTTCCTGCACGCCCCCGGCCACCAGCAGAAGCAGGTAAACCGACAGCAGCTGAGACAGGAAATCTTTCCAGCTCTTCGGGGAAAAAGCGAGGAACGTCATCAGCGGATTTACCGCCATATGTACCGCCAGTACATACCACAGCCAGGCCGGCAGCAGGAGCAGAAGCGCAATGCTCGCCGCCGAGGCCGCCGCAGACACAAGGAAAACGCGCCAGGACGATGCGCTCCGGCTGCAGCAGACAGCTGCCAGGATCAGGGCCGCCGCGTCCATCAGAAAATTATTCAGAAAAAACACATCTATGTACCATTCATATATCATGCCTCACCTCCCTGGTATCATCATATAAAAAACCCCGCGATTTTTTTGTCAAAATCGCGGGGTGATCTGATTTTATTTATCTTCTTGTAGGCTTCAGGAAATCCGGAATCTTGATGTCTTTCTGTGCAACAGAAGGCGTCGGATTCTTCGGTCTCTGTACGGAATTGATATTCTGTACGGGCTGCTGCGGCGCAGCAGATGTCTTTCCGGATACAGAAGCTGTCCTGGAAAGATTCATAGAGGATGTGCTGCCGCCGAATCTGGATCCGAGTCCGGACATCACGCTCGGCGACTCCGCCGGTGCCTCCAGACCGGTAGCGATAACCGTGATCGTCGCCGCATCCTGCACAGACTCGTCATACTTCGCACCGAAGATGATATTGGCATCCTCGCCGGTCAGATCCTGTACATAGCTTGCCGCATCGTTGGCATCCATCAGGGAAATATCACCGGAGATATTGATAATTACATGAGATGCACCGGTGATGGTAGTCTCAAGCAGCGGGCTGGATACCGCCATCTTCACCGCCTCCAGAGCCTTGTCGTCTCCGCTGGCAGCCCCGATACCGATATGTGCCATGCCCTTGTCCTTCATAACGGTCTGTACATCCGCAAAATCCAGGTTGATCAGAGTCGGGAGATTAATCAGGTCTGTGATGCCCTGCACGGCCTGCTGCAGCACCTCGTCCGCTTTCTTCAGCGCATCCGGCATCGTGGTCCTTCTGTCCACAATCTCAAGCAATTTATCATTGGGGATTACAATCAGTGTGTCAACATTGTCCTTCAGATTATCAATACCGAGCAGCGCGTTTGTCATACGCTTCTTCGCCTCGAACTTAAACGGCTTCGTCACAACGCCTACCGTGAGAATGCCCATGCTCTTGGAAATACGTGCAACCACCGGAGCCGCTCCCGTACCTGTTCCGCCGCCCATGCCGCAGGTGACAAACACCCTCTCCGCGCCCTCCAGCGCTTTTCCGAGCTCCTCCTCGCTTTCCTCGGCTGCCTTCTCTCCGATCTCAGGC
>JAJBTR010000070.1 GCA_020860745.1 Lachnospiraceae bacterium
TCCCTACGATGAAAAACTACGGGGGAGCCCTCCCTGCTGACGCGCGGGACCCTGTGTATCGCCTGATGGAATCCTTTTCTGCCCGGGAGAACTTCGGTAATGGCAGATTTGTAGACCAGGTCGTGGATTTTACAATCAATAAGCGTTCCCTGCGCCCTTACTGCTACAGAGGAAACGATATACTGCCGGAAGATGTCCCGGAAATCCATGAGATGCGGCGGATCGCTGTGGGGATGCGCGACACGGTCCGTGAGGAGAATGTGAGCGGACCGGATCGAATGAGGGTAGCCATTCACGAGGCGGGGCATGCTTTGGTATCCAGAGTCCTGTGGCCGGAGCGGGAACTGAAGGTCGTCAGTATCAGGGAGGATGCGGTAAGTGCCGGAAAGACCGGATTGGGACTTGTGACGGATAAGATGCTGACGGAAAAGAACCTGAAAGCGGAACTTGCTATCTGTTTCGGAGGCCGGAATGCGGAGCACCTTTGCCTGGGAGATTCAGGCATTGGATCCAGTGGGGATTATAACCGGGCTCGTGAGATCGCAGGGTTGATGGTAAAAGAGTGAGCCATGGGAGATCTGGGGGTCACAACGGAAATGGATTTTCTGAAAGAAGCAGACCGGACGGCAACCAGGATACTGACAGAGCACCGCGGACAATTGGAGAAGGTGTCGCGGGAGCTGGCGGAGCGCAGCAGCCTGACGGGTGAGGAAGTGGAGGAATTGCTGAAATGATATGTCTGAGAAGAAATGTTATATATATGAGAAGTATGCAATGTTTGAGCACTTTCCCGCTTGAATCACTTTTTGCACTATGTTAATCTATTATTTATAATCGAAATTTACAACGTTACAAGAGTAAAGGGAATGTATTTAGCTTGAATCCTGGTTTGAGAGGATGGTGTTAGACAAAATGGCAAAGGTTTTTAATGTGAATGGTGCATGCAGATCAGAAAAGCATTATATGGTTGATCTGTCTTCGCGCCTGGAAGCAATAAAAAAAATGGTGGATGACGGGGAATATTTTACGGTTAATCGTGCCAGACAGTTTGGGAAAACGACTACTTTAAATGCTCTTGCAGATTATCTGCGCAGTGATTATGAAGTGGTGAGCCTGGACTTTCAGACTATGGGAGCGTTATCGTTTGAAGATGAAGAGTCGTTTGTGGAAGCATTTGCCGGAGAACTGCTTGATAATGTGGAGGATTTTCCGGATGGAATTGAGGAACAGTTTCTTGCTTTCGCGGAAAGAACAGCCAGGATTAACTCTCTGAACGCGCTGTTTCGAACCATTAAGCAGTGGTGTGGGAAGCTTGAAAAAGCGCCGGTACTGATTATAGATGAAGTGGATACGGCGACTAACAATCAGGTGTTTGTAGATTTTCTCGCACAGCTGCGTGCATATTATCTGAAGCGGCCGAAAACTCCGGCTTATCAGTCGGTGATCCTTGCCGGCGTATATGATATCCGTAATGTCCGGCGTAAAATGCGGTCGGAGGAAGAACATAAAACAAACAGCCCGTGGAACATTGCAGCTGATTTTAATGTTGATATGAGTTTTTCTGTCTCAGACATTGCCGGGATGCTGAACGATTATGAATCGGATTATAATACTGGTATGGATGTCGGTGAGATGGCGCTGCTTCTTTACAGTTATACGTCCGGATATCCATATCTGACATCGAGATTATGTAAGCTGATGGATGAAAGGCTTGCAGAAAGTGAGGTTTTTCCGAATAAAACAGCTGCCTGGACGAGAGAGGGGGTCATGGAGGCGGTAAAGCTTCTGGAGAATGAGACAAATCCACTGTTTTTATCTCTTAAGAACAAAGTTGAGGATTATCCGAAGCTTCGGTCTGTTCTCTACGACCTTCTGTTTACCGGAAAACCGATTCCATATACGCCGATGAATGATTATATTGAGATCGCTTCCATGTTTGGCTTTATCCGAAATGAGAACGGAACGGCGGTGATTTTCAACCGCATATTTGAGACTGTCCTGTACAACTGGTTCATGTCAGACGAATACAGTACCAGCGGAATTTACGACGCCGGACTTCGGGAGAAGAATCAGTTTGTTATCGGCGGGCATCTGAATGTCCGGCGGATTATGGAACGGTTTGTGGAGAGTTTTGATGAACTGTATGGAGATCAGGATGAGGCATTTCTCGAAGATGTCGGAAGGCGGTATTTCATGTTGTTTTTGAAGCCGATCATTAACGGTGAAGGAAACAGCTACGTGGAGGCTGAGACAAGAAACCGGGAGCGTACGGATCTGGTGATTGATTATCATGGAGATCAGTTTGTGATCGAATGCAAGATCTGGCGTGGGAATGCTTATAATGAGCGGGGAGAAAATCAGCTTACCGAGTATTTGGAGCACTTCCATCTGAAAAAAGGATATATGCTGAGCTTCAATTTTAATAAGAAGAAACAGATTGTAATACAGGAAATAGTGCTCAGAGATAAAGTGATTGTTGAGGCGGTTGTGTAGACGACGGGTGCAGC
>JAJBTR010000078.1 GCA_020860745.1 Lachnospiraceae bacterium
AATCTATACAGAGAGTCGGATTTATGTTAGAATGACACTGCAAATCCGGCTCTCTATTTTTGAAAGGAGAGCTAAATGAGCGAAAAGAGACACAATTACCAATTTTGCAGAGGAAAGTATGAGAAAACCTGAGAAGATATGCAAAGAACAGGGAGTCAATTTTATGCCGAAACCTCTGCAAAATCGGGCATTTTCAACGATTTCCGGGACTTTTGAGAAGAATTGAGGACTTATAAAAAGATGATAAAAGTATTGTTTGTCTGCCACGGCAATGTCTGCCGCAGTACGATGGCTCAGAGCGTTTTTTCCTATTTAATAGAGCAGGCCGGTCTGGAGGATGTCTTTCAGATCGACTCTGCCGCGACCAGCCGCGAGGAGATCGGCAATCCGCCCCACTACGGTACAGAACGGAAGCTCGCCGAGGAGGGGATTCCGCTGATCCCGCATCGGGCGGTGCAGATGACGCGGCGGGATTACCTGGAATACGACTATCTGATCGGCATGGACAGGGCGAACATCCGCAATATGGAGCGCATTGCGGGCGGCGACCCACAACATAAGATTTATAAGATGCTGGAGTTTGCAGGAAGGAGCCGTGATGTGGCGGATCCATGGTACACCGGCGATTTTGACGCGACGTTCCGGGATGTTATGGCCGGATGCAGAGGGCTTCTCACGCACATTATAGATACAGATTTTCGAAATCATTAGAAAAAAGCCTCAGTTCACCCTCCTGGATTCTGTGCTGCTTGCGGTGTTTTGTGCGCAGAGTGTACTGAGACTTTTACATTATCTTCTGTTATCTGATAGTCGGATACCGGCAGCCGGCAGATAGAAAATTTTGCTGTGGAAGTGCCTGCAATGCTTTTTATCTGTTGTTTTCTGAAGTGCCTGCAATGATTTATGCCCGTTTTACGGCAGTATATGCCCCGCAGCGAGATACAACCTGTACCATTCTTCCCTCGTCAGTGTAATCTCACTTCCCCGTATGATCTCATCCAGGCGGCTTGTCTTCGTTGTGCCGGCGATCATCTGAATATTGGCGGGATGCCGGAAGATCCAGGCGGAAGCGATGGCGGTTGGTGTGGCCTGATATTTTTCGCCTAAATCGCGGAGCGCCTGGTTTAATTCGGGATAGTTATCGTTATCACCTATGAAAATGCCTTTTCCAGAGCCGCTCTGGAACGGAGACCATGCCTGAATGGTAATATCATTCAGGCGGCAGTAGTCGAGAATGCCGCCGTCCCGGTCAACCGCTCCGTCTGTCAGCATATTGGCTTCCATGCCGGCTGCTACCATACCGGAAAACGGGATGCTGAGCTGCAGCTGGTCTATGAGCAGATCTTGCCGGACACACTTTTTGAGAAGTTCAATCTGGCCGGGGCGTTGATTGGACACACCGAAATACCGGACTTTTCCGGATTGTTCCAGCTTGTCAAAGGCCTGCGCCACCTGCTCCGGCTCCATCAGTGCATCCGGGCGGTGCAGAAGCAGCACATCGAGATAATCTGTATCCAGACGGGTCAGAATATTATCCACAGAACAAAGGATATGTACCGCAGACAAATCATACATGATTCCCGGGACAATTCCGCATTTGGATTGAATAATCATATCTTCGCGCCTGCATCCGGTTTGCTTCCAGGCTTTTCCGAACAGGGTCTCACACTCCCCTCCGCCGTAGATATCCGCGTGGTCAAAAAAATTCAGGCCGTGTTCCATGCAGTATGAAATGTGTGAGATGAGGGCGGATTCTTCCATATCCGCGATTCGCATGCATCCGATGGCAACAGAGGGGATGACATGGCCGGTTTTGCCAAGAATTAGTTTTTTCATGTGAAATCCTCCTTTTTAAAGGCAGTGCAGCCTGCGATATTCGCGCGGGCGGTTGGTCGGTATGGTGTTCAGAAAGCGAATCCTTTTCGTTTGCGATATTTCGCGCGGGCGGTTGTGCCTGCGGGGCAGATCTGATGTAAAATTTTTACTTTAGAAGCTGCGGAGCTATTGTTTATCGTATTTGAAACCGTGTTTGACACTGCTCCCTGCAAATGAGATGCCGGATAGACTGAGTATACCAAAAACTGTCATACCGGTCAATTGAAAAATATGAAACTTTAAAAAGCGGTGATTATGACGAATTTTGAGAGAAAAAACGAGTATTAGTATAATTTTAAAATTATCTCTGCGAGCATTTCACTGATTTTTTGTCAAAAAGGCATGCAAAATTAAAAACATTATAGAATTAATTGACAAATTAAACATAGTGTTGTATATTGGTCTGTGTTTAATCTGTGAACAGATTGCGGCACTGACTGCCGACGCCAAATCCGTTTGCAGATTGGATTATTAAAAAAGGAGGAAAAACAATGAAGAAGAAAGTATTATCAATTATGCTTGTTGGAGCGCTTGCTTTTTCCATGGCGGCATGCGGCAGCAGTTCCAGCAGTGAGACGACTACGGATGACACGACATCAGCGGCGGCTGAGACGGACGACACATCAGCAGAGGCAGAGACTGCTGAGACTTCGGATACGGACAGCGATGGCAGGACTGTGATCACTCTTTTCCGCTCTGACGATGGCAATGGCGCGATCGAGGCAGCGATCGAGGCTTTTGAGGCTTCTCAGGATGAGTACAGTGTAGAATGGGTAGTTGCTTCCAGTGACACTGATGAGAACCGCAACATCCTGAACACGGCTCTGTCGGCAGGCAGCTCCGAGTATGATGTCATGGCTATTGATACCTGCTGGGCAGGCGACATGGCGGCGGCGGGCTATATCGAGGCTCTCGACAGCTATATGCAGGAAGCCGGAAGAACACAGGCAGAGTACAATGCAGGTTCCCTGCAGGCAGGTACATACAATGCGAAGACATACGCGTTGCCACTTTATCCGGACTTCGGCGTGCTTTACTTCAGAAGCGACATCGTATCTGAGGAGGATGCGGCTACTCTGATCAGCGGCGATTACACATGGGCTGACCTGCAGGCTATGGCTGAGGCGTACATGGGCGAGGGCGGCACCACTTATGGTATTACCTTCCAGGCACCTCAGGCGGAGGGTCTTGTCTGCAACGCAAATGAGTACACCGCGAACTTCACCGATATCGAGGGCGGACTGCAGGCTATGAAGAACATGGTTGATTCTGCTGCTACCCCGGACGACATTCTGATCTATCAGGAGTCTGAGACCCTGACCAGCTATGTGAACGGCGAGACCGTATTCGCCCGCAACTGGCCGTATCAGTGGGGCAACTTGACAGATGATTCTACTGTCACCCAGGATCAGACAGAGGTAGCTCCTCTTCCGGGCGGCTCCTGCATCGGCGGATGGCTGCTTGCGATCAATGTGAACAGTGAGAATAAGGAAGGCGCGTGGGCGCTCCTTGATTATCTGACCGCAGGCGAAGGCCAGCAGATTTTCTGCAGCGTTGGCGGTTATGTACCCGGTTACAATGCATATCTTGAGGATGCGGATGTGCTGGAAGCGAACCAGCTGCTGACCAAGGAAGGTTTCCTGAACGCTCTGGAGAATACCATTGCGAGACCGTCCTCTGACAACTACGATGAGCTGTCTGACGCGCTTCAGATTTCCATCCACACCTATTTGTCCGGCGAGGCGGATCTTGACACCACGGTGGCTGAAGTGGAGGCATTGCTGGCTGAAGAATAATTGACATAAGCTGCATGATTATAGTGCAGGATTGGGGGATGCCGTATTGAATGCTGCTGCAAATGCATGTGCTTGATGCGGCATCCCTTTTGTAAAGAGGGAGAGATAAAATGATTCGAAGGTTAAGCTTTAAACAATTTTTATTTCTTGTTCCGCTGTTTGTATTCCTGGGAATTTTTTCCGTATATCCCATTGTGGCATCTGTTTTATATTCTTTCTTTGATTATAAGACGAATAACCAGCAGCTGAACGGGTTTTATATGTCGGAGCAGCTGAATGAGACACTGTTCGCGGAAGATTGCGGATATGTCAGTTATTTTATTGCCTCTGACAAGACGATTGAGGGTTTGAGCGACGAGGATGTCGCTGAATTTGAAGCGATTGCCGCGGAAACGGAGGAGATGCAGGCGCAGTACGCGGACGCGACCGGAACCGTGAAGGTTTCCTCCTCAGAGATGGAGGAAGTGGAGGCGTTTATCGCGGATATTTCCGAACGGCTGACCACTGTATATGAAAATAATTCAGACCTTGAATTTTATAACGCTGAGAATATTCAGACGATCCTGGCAGAGATGGAGACCTGTATCGTGGAATCCAACTTCCACGGGCTCAGCGGTTACGCGACCCTGCTTCAGGACAGCCGCTTCTGGAAGGCGCTGGGGCATACGGTAGTATTTACCGTGATTTCCGTGGCATGTGAGCTGGTGCTTGGTCTGGCGTTGGCTATGATCATGAATATGGCGATCAAGGGAATTGGCCTTGTCCGGACCACCGGTCTGATTCCATGGGCGATCCCGACGGCGGTGTCGGCTACGATCTGGGGGTTCCTGTATGATGGAAGCTATGGCGTGGTTTCCAAGATTTTTACTGTGCTCCATATCATTCCGAAGCAGTCGGCGATGCTGCTGACATCCAACGGCGCCATGGCTTCCGCCATCATCGCCGATGTCTGGAAGACGACGCCGTACATGGCGCTTCTTTTGCTGGCAGGTCTGCAGGTTATTGACAAGTCGCTGTACGAGAGCGCGGCGCTGGACGGTGCGACGCCGGTGCAGACGTTTTTCCGTATCACAATGCCGCTGTTAAAGCCCAGTCTGGTGGTTGCATTGCTGTTCCGTACGATGGACGGATTCCGTGTGTACGACTTGATCGCAATTCTGACCGGCGGCGGTCCTGCCAACGGCACGGAGACACTTTCCGTCTATGCGTATAAGCTGATGTTCAGCCAGAGTAATTACGGGTACGGATCTGTTGTGGTTATCGCCATGGCAATCTGCATCTTCCTTATCGCATTGGCGTTTATTAAACTGCTCGGCGCACAGCTGATCAGTAACGATGATTAACAGAAGGGAGGAGAAGATCAATGTTAAGTTTTTCTAAAAACAAAGGACTGAAGATTGCCGTCTGGGTTTTTGTCGCGGTTTTCCTTATCATCACGATTTTTCCTTTCTTCTGGATTGTGATTACGTCCTTTAAGCCGGAGGCGGAGATCCTGAGCAGCTACAGTTATCAGATTATTGCGAACAGCCCGACGTTTGAGAATTTCCGCATTGTTGTCCAGGAAAAGGGCATCATGCGTGCGGTAAAAAACAGTTTTGTGATGTCCGGGATTACAACGCTTTATGTTATAGTGGTGGCATCCATGTCCGCTTATATCATTTCAAGATTTAAATTCAAAGGAAAAACGGCACTTATGACGTTTATCCTGGGTGTGTCCATGTTCCCACAGATGACGATGATCGGTCCGCTGTTTAATATGTTTTATAAACTGAATATGCTGAACAGCTACTGGGTCAGCCTGGCTTACTCGACGATCACATTGCCGCTGGCGGTATGGATTCTGGTGGCGCATTTCAACCAGGTTCCGCTGGAACTGGAGGATGCGGCCAAGGTGGACGGATGTACGTCAATGGGCATCCTGTGGAAAGTAGTGTTTCCGCTGGCGGCGCCCGGTATTTTTACCGCGGCGATCATGACTTTTATCTCAGCCTGGAACGAGTACCTGCTCTCCTGTACCATGAACGTGAATGAGAGCATGCAGACGGTTCCGGTCCGCCTGAGTTATATGCAGGATCAGTTTACGATATACTGGGGTCAGGTCTGCGCGGCTTCCGTGATCGTGATTATCCCGACGCTGATCATCGTGCTGCTGTGCCAGAAGCAGATTGTTTCCGGTATCGCGGATGGTGCTGTGAAAGGTTGATGAAAGAGGTAACTTGTAGTAATGTAATAAGAGACAGGTTCTGGCAAAACGATTTTGGCGGTGCGCTGACAGTAAGGATGAATGCAAAAGAAATTTTGATGCATGACGCCAGGGTACGGAACCGTTATGACAGGAGTTAGATTTATGGAAAAAAGTGGTGGAAAGAAGCAGTTGTATATCAGATTTATCCGAGAAGTTACATGGATTCCAATGGGGACGGAATCGGCGATCTGAAGGGTGTGACCTCTAAGCTGGACTATATCAAAGATCTGGGCGTGGACGTAATCTGGATGTCCCCCTGCTATAAGTCCCCCAACGACGATAATGGGTATGATATCTCAGACTACCGCGATATCATGGATGAGTTTGGTACGATGGAGGATTTCAATGAACTGCTGGAGGGAATCCATGCCAGAGGGATGAAGCTCCTCATGGATCTGGTGGTGAACCACTCCTCGGACGAGCACAAGTGGTTTCTGGAATCCAGGAAATCAAAGGATAATCCCTACCGTGATTATTATATCTGGAGGGATCCCCGTGACGGAAAGGAGCCGAACAACTGGACGTCGTTCTTCTCCGGACCGGCGTGGGAGTATGATGAGGCGACCGGGCAGTATTACCTGCATCTGTTTTCAAAGAAGCAGCCCGATCTGAACTGGGAGAATGAAAAGGTCCGTGAGGAAGTGTATGATATCGTAAAATTCTGGCTGGACAAGGGGATTGACGGGTTCCGCATGGATGTGGCAAACCTCTACTCCAAAGTGGAGGGGCTGCCGGACGGAGGTCCCGGGTATGAAAATGTTGGGACAGAGTTTTACCAGGACGGGCCGAGGATCCATGAGTTCCATCATGAGATGTACGAGAAAGTGACATCTAAATACGACATCATGACTGTGGGCGAGATGTCCGGCGTGCCTCTGGAGCAGGCATTGAAGTATGTCGGAAATGACAGGGAAGAGCTGAACATGGTCTTCCAGTTTGATCAGAACCTGATCGATGGCGGGGAGAATGACCACTGGGCACACCGCACAGTGCCGCTTCCGGAGCTGAAGGCAGTGTTCAGCAAATGGCAGAACGGTTTAAACGGAAAAGGTTGGAACAGCCTGTATTGGACGAACCATGACCAGCCTCGGACGGTTTCCCGCTGGGGGAATGACGGCGAGTACCGCAAGAAAAGCCAGAAGATGCTCTACACCATGCTGCTGACGCTCCAGGGTACACCCTATATTTATCAGGGTGAGGAGATCGGCATGACCAATGTTTCCTTTGATTCCATCGACGATTATGATGATGTGGAGATCCGCAATATGTGGCAGGAGCGTGTGGTCAGGGGCGGCGCGGATCCGGAGGAGACGCTGGATAATATCCGCTACCGCGCGCGGGACAATGCTCGTACGCCGATGCAGTGGGACGAGACGGAGAATGCCGGCTTTACCACAGGGACGCCCTGGCTGAAAGTGAATCCCAACTATAAGGAGATCAATGTAAAAGAAGCTCTGGAGGATCCGGACTCCATTTTCCATTATATGCAGCGGCTGATCCGCATGCGTAAGAGTACGCCGGTGGCGATTTACGGTGACTTTAAAGAGTATGAGCCGGAGAATGAAAGCCTCTACATCTATGAGCGCAACTATGAAGGGGCGAAGCTGTTTGTGGTTCTGAACTTTACGGATAAGGAAGTATCCCTTACCGTGCCGGAGGCAGTGGATGCATCTGCGGCGAAGCTCCTGATCAGCAACTATGACGGAGAACAGAAACTGACGGATGGAAAGCTGCTTCCCTATGAGGGTCAGGTGTATCTGATCCAGTGATATTTGAAAAACTGGGATGAAACTATTGCCGCGTTCATTATGCCGGGGAGAAAAAACAGGAATGTTGCGTTATTTTGTGATATCCCGCATCCGTGTAGGAACATCCACGGCGAAGTGAACATCAGCGGTAACAGCATTGAGAAATTTGACAGATGGGGGCTCTGTGTTACGCAGAGCCTTTCTGTTCCTGGCTTATCGTATGGTAACCGTTCTGCAAATCGTCTATCGTCTGGTTTATTTTTTCGATAGCAAAGCGGGAAAATACACTGAGATACCAGTACGGGAACTTCAGTTACGCAGCACCAGTCAGAGGAGATAGTATGGGAAAGCGCATCACTTATGAGAAAGTCGTGAATTTTTTTTACCAGTGCACAGATCTGATTCTGGTCAGTATTCTGTGGATGATCGGGTGCATTCCGATTGTTACATCGGGGGCGTCGACGGTGGCGCTCTATTACACGGTCAATAAATGTATCCGGCACGGACGCGGAAAAACCTGGAGCTGTTTCTGGCAGAGTTTTCGGCAGAACCTGAAACAGTCGGTGCTGATTACGTTGGGTTTTCTTGCAGCCGTGGTGGTTTTTGCGTCGGATTACCGTTATATGAATACACTGGGAGAAACGAGTAGCGGATACGCGAACTTTGCAATCTTTTTCGAGGTGCTGATCTTTTTGCTGTGCATCTATGCGTTCTGGGTGTTTGCCCATATCGCCCGTTTTGAGGGTACGATTAAGGTGCATTTGAAAAACGCGTTTCTCTTTGCGATTCTGCATCTTCACATTACCATTGCTGTGGCGGTGATCGGTATGGGATCGGTGATGTTGATCATGGCGGTCTGGCCTGTGCTCTTTATCGTGCCTGGGCTTTCGGTATTTTGCATGAATCTTTTTACCGAGAAAGTGTTCCGCAAGTATATGCGGGAGGAGGACAAGGCGATGGAGGATGAACTGAACCTGGACTATCGTGATGATTATGTGGGGAAAGGGCTGGAGCAGATGAGAGAGCAGCGGCGGGAGCGGCAAAGAAGGAGGAAAAAATCGAAGAAGCGTGTTGAGTAAATGTGCACACAGAGGGAAAGATACCGACGGATTCTAATGAGAATATGTGGATCCGATGTGCTCATACTAATTATGCGAAATATTTTCAGAAATTATTAGCACTCATGCTTGACGAGTGCTAATTTTTGTGTTATAACGGGGTCAGCAGGAGGCAAAGAGGAGTTATATTGCTCCGGAAAGTTTGTTTCCCTGTAGGAAGTGAACGAATTTGATTTTTACATCACAGGAAACAACGTGTTTACGTATACAATCACAGAATTGTTCCTATGATATAAAAATCGGGCTATGATATTGAAAGGAGTGGTGTTATGAATATCCAGAAATTTACACAAAAGTCATTGGAGGCAGTGCAGGACTGTGAGAAACTGGCCTTCGAATACGGAAATCAGGAAATCGAGCAGGAACATCTGCTGATGGCGCTGCTTCGCCAGCCGGACGGCCTGATTTTAAAACTGATCGAGAAGATGGAAATCAATAAGGAACATTTCTGCGACAACGCGGAGCGCCATCTGGCAAAGCGTGTGAAAGTCTCCGGCGGACAGCCGTACGTGGGACAGATGCTGAACAAGGTGTTGATTTCCGCTGAGGACGAGGCGAAGCAGATGGGAGACGAGTATGTCTCCGTGGAGCATCTGTTTTTAAGTATGCTGCGCTACCCGAATCCGGCGCTGAAAGAGATTTTTAAGGAGTACGGAATCACCAGGGAGCGGTTTTTGCAGGCGCTTTCGACGGTGCGCGGCAACCAGCGCGTGACTTCGGATAACCCGGAGGCGACCTATGATACACTGGAAAAATACGGTTATGATATGGTGGAGCGCGCCCGCGACCAGAAGCTGGACCCGGTGATCGGGCGGGACAGCGAGATCCGGAATGTGATCCGCATCCTTTCCCGGAAGACGAAAAACAATCCGGTGCTGATCGGTGAGCCGGGCGTCGGTAAGACGGCCGTGGTGGAGGGGCTGGCACAGCGTATTGTCCGCGGCGATGTGCCGGAGGCACTGAAAGATAAAAAGCTGTTTGCCCTGGATATGGGAGCACTTCTGGCAGGTGCAAAGTACCGAGGTGAGTTTGAGGAGCGTCTGAAAGCGGTGTTGGATGAGGTCAAGGCCAGCGACGGCCAGATTATCCTCTTTATCGATGAGCTGCATACTATCGTGGGAGCCGGAAAGACGGACGGCGCGATGGATGCCGGAAATATGTTAAAGCCGATGCTTGCCAGAGGTGAGTTGCACTGTGTCGGCGCCACGACCCTGGACGAGTACCGGGAGTACGTGGAAAAAGACGCTGCTCTGGAGCGCCGGTTCCAACCGGTGATGGTGGATGAACCGACCGTGGAGGATACGATTTCTATTCTTCGGGGGCTGAAAGAGCGATATGAGGTATTCCACGGTGTAAAAATCACGGACAGCGCTCTGGTTTCCGCGGCTGTACTCTCTAACCGCTACATCTCAGACCGATTTCTCCCGGACAAGGCGATTGATCTGGTTGATGAAGCCTGCGCTCTGATCAAGACAGAGCTGGATTCCATGCCGACGGAGCTGGATGAGCTGAATCGGCGTGTGATGCAAATGGAGATTGAGGAGACTGCTCTGAAAAAAGAGGAGGACAGCCTGAGCAAAGACCGGCTGGAAAATCTGCAGCGCGAACTGGCGGAGCTGCGCAATGAGTTCCAGACGAAAAAAGCCCAGTGGGATAATGAGAAAAAAGCGGTGGAGCGCGTGCAGAAGCTGCGGGAGGAGTTGGAGAACCTGAATAAGGAGATTCAGCTGGCCCAGCAGAATTATGATCTGAACAAGGCGGCGGAGCTGCAGTACGGCAAAAAGCCGGCACTGGAAAAACAGCTTGCCGCAGAGGAGGAGATCGTTAAAAATAAAGAGATGTCGCTGGTACACGAGAATGTCAGCGAGGACGAGATTGCACGGATTATTTCCCGGTGGACCGGGATTCCGGTGGCGAAGCTGACGGAGAGTGAGCGCAATAAGACCCTGCACCTGGACGAGGAACTGCACAAGCGCGTAATTGGCCAGGATGAGGGTGTGACGAAAGTGACCGAGGCCATCATCCGCTCGAAGGCGGGAATTAAAGACCCGGAGAAACCGATCGGATCCTTTCTGTTCCTCGGGCCTACCGGCGTGGGCAAGACAGAACTGGCGAAAGCGCTGGCGGCCAGCCTCTTTGACGATGAGTCCAATATGGTTCGGTTGGATATGAGCGAATATATGGAGAAGTATTCTGTGTCGCGTCTGATCGGAGCGCCTCCCGGATATGTGGGTTACGATGAGGGCGGCCAGTTGACTGAGGCGATCCGTAGAAAACCGTACTCTGTCGTCCTCTTTGATGAGGTGGAGAAAGCTCACCCGGATGTCTTCAACGTGTTGCTGCAGGTGCTGGACGACGGGCGGATCACGGATTCCCAGGGGCGTACGGTGGACTTTAAGAACACGATCATTATCATGACGTCGAATCTCGGTTCCACGCATCTGCTGGAGGGAATCGATGCGAATGGTGAGATCAGCCCCGAGGCGGAGGATCTGGTGATGGAGGAACTGCGCGCCAGCTTTCGGCCGGAGTTTTTAAACCGTCTGGATGAGATTATCCTCTTTAAACCGCTGACGAAGGATAACATCGGAAACATCATCCATCTGCTGATGAACGAACTGAATGACCGTCTGCGGGATAGGGAGATTTCCGTGGAACTGACGCCGGAGGCGGAGAGTTTCATTGTGGAGCACGGTTACGATCCGGTATACGGCGCGCGGCCGCTGAAGCGTTTTCTTCAGAAGCATGTGGAGACGCTCTCCGCGAAGCTGATTTTGGCTGATGAGGTCCGGGCGGAGGATACGATTCTCATCGATGTGGAGGGAGATCATCTGACCGCCGGGGTGAAACCGTGATCAGATGCAAATCATTAGTTTCTGTTTTTGAGTCAGTAGTAGAATAAAAGATCAGAGAAAAGAACCATCTTGCAGTAATGAGCGCAAGGTGGTTCTTTTTTTGGGTTGTTTTCATAAGCTGAGAGTGAGGTGTTTGCGTGTGCTGATATATTATGAGAAAACTCGGACAAATGCTGTTGTTTGCGGATGTGCTGCTGGGGGTTATCATCGCCGGCGTTATCATTTATGGAAAAATTTCTGTAGAGGAAGAGGGGCAGATGTTTTTATTGCAAATGCAGAATCCGACACAGAAAGTTTTTTCCTGGCAGGAACAAAATATATATGGCGGTGTTCACTCGTCAGAAGGGGTTGCGGAGGAGAATGTAGTCTGGTATGAAATTAAGACGGAAGATGGTGCAGTGCAAAATGAAACAGTAGAATCAAAACAGATTGCCTTAACATTTGACGACGGTCCGGATCCTGACTACACGCCATTGCTGCTGGAGGGGCTTCGGGAGCGCGGTGTACAGGCAACGTTTTTCCTCCTCGGGCAGCAGGTTGCATTGTACCCGGATATCGTGGAGGAAATGTACGCGGACGGTCACGAGGTTGGCATTCATGCCTATGAACATGTCAATCTGATTGAACTGTCGGAGTCGGAGGCCTGCGAGCAGATTCAGAGCACAGGAGATCTGATATATGATCTGACCGGCGAGTGGCCGGTATTTGTGCGTCCGCCCTATGGAAACTGGCCATCAGCGCTCGACGACGATTTCTGCCTGGTCACAGTTTTGTGGGACATAGACCCTTTGGACTGGGCGACGGGGGACACCTCATTGGTCGTGCAGAGAATTACGGAAACCGTGGATGAATTTGATGTGATTCTGCTGCACGATGCCTCGGAGTCCAGCGTGCAGGCGGCGCTGCAGGTGATTGATCTGCTCTCGCAGGAGGGATATGAATTTGTGACGGTGGAAGAACTGATTTTTCCCTGAATAGTTACCTGAATTTTGTGATACAATGAGCGCAAGTGAGTCAACGTGCTTGCACGATTGACGAACGGCGAAATGCGATCATGTGCCGTATTTGCACATGATATAACGAGTGACGAATTGGATCGTGATGTAATCACGATATAAAATGCTTGCATAGGGCCAGAATTTCGGCTATTATATAAATATATCATAAAACAGCCGAAAATAGGAGCACCTATGAAGTATATTAAAAGAAATCTGGAAGATGTCGTTATGCAGACGACGAAAGAGTATCCGATTGTTCTTATCACAGGGCCGAGGCAGGTAGGTAAGACAACCATGCTGCAAAAGCTGATGGAAGGGACAAAACGGAGTTATGTAACACTGGATGATCTGAACGAGAGAAGTCTGGCAAAAACGGATCCTGAATTGTTTCTTCAACTGCATAAACCGCCGGTCTTGATTGATGAGGTGCAGTATGCACCGGAGCTGTTTCCTTATATAAAAATCTACGTGGACCGGACGCATGCGCAGGGAGAGTTCTGGTTGACGGGGTCTCAGGTGTTTGGCTTGATGCGAGGTGTACAGGAATCCCTTGCGGGGAGAGTGGCGGTGTTGTCTCTGACATCTTTGTCTCAATCAGAGATTTACGGAGGGCTAGCGGCGCCGTTTCAGGTGGATCTGGAAGCGTTGATTGAGAGAGAAACCGGCAGGGAAAAAGCAGATGTAAGCGCCATTTTTAACCGGATCTATGAGGGTTCCATGCCTGCTCTGGCAAGCGGAGCAGTCAGCAATCATTCTATATTTTACAATAGTTACCTGAATACGTATATAGAACGGGATGTAAGGGAACTGTCAGACGCCATTGACTCATTGAAGTTCCTGCGCTTTATGACAGCGGCAGCGGCACGCAGCGGTCAAATAGTAAATGTAGCTGATATTGCCAGAGATGCGGAGATTAGTCAGATACAGGCCAGAGACTGGCTGAATATTCTGGAGACTCTGGGGATTATTTTTTACCTGCATCCGTATTCTAATAATATGTTGAAACGCCTGGTCAAAAAACCTAAACTGTATTTTTATGATATGGGACTGGTTTGCCATCTGACTAAGTGGACCAGTGCGGAAACTTTGGAGAGCGGCGCGATGAACGGCGCATTTCTGGAGAGTTATGTTGTGTCTGAGATCAGGAAGTCATATCTGGGCTACGGAGTAGAGCCTTATATGTATTACTATCGTGATAAGGATGCAAAAGAGATAGATCTGGTGCTGGAACATGACGGTGTGCTGAATCCGATTGAAATTAAAAAGTCATCAAATCCGGGGACAGAGTTAGTAAAGGTGTTTCGGTTGTTGGACAGATCCTCTACCCCCCGGTCAAAGGGGGCAGTAATCTGCATGAAACCTGATATTGGCGCGATTGACAGGGATAACTATATCGTGCCGGTCTGGCTGGTTTGAATGATAGAAAATCTGATTGTTATTTCTGTGCCTCATATGCTGCGCGCACCGCTTTGGAGAGCTGATCCGGACATGAGGTTGGCTTAAAGCCGCAGCGGATTCCGGCCAGCGTGGATTCCACTTCGTCCACGGTGCGCCCGGCCACCAGGCGGGAGACTCCCTGCAGGTTGCCGTTGCAGCCGCCGGTGAATTTTACGTTCTTTACAATGTTGCCGTCCAGTTCCACTTCAATCTGTGTGGAGCATGTGCCTTTGGTTCTGTATGTGTAGCTCATTTGTATTCCTCCTTTGGCTTAGTATCATACATGTTTTTGTGAAAGCGGTCAAGCCCTGACCTCTTTTCGGTATTCCCCCGGTGTCCGTCCGAAACGCTCTTTGAAAAGCCTGTTAAAGTAAGAAACATTCCGGAATCCGCTTTCCAGCGCAATATCCATGACGGGCAGGTCGGTCTCCTCCAGTGCGGCTGCCGCTCTGGAGAGCCGGTAGCGGTTGATGTACTCCACACAGGTGGTGCCGGTGTGCTTGCGGAAAAAATTCATCAGGTATGTCTCACTGAAATGGCAGACGGTTGCCAGATCGTGTATGGAGAGCGGTTCGCTGAAGTGATTCTGGATATATGTCAGTATTTCCTTCAGTTTTTCCTCCGCATGCAGGCTGCCGGTGTCGCGTTCCGTTTTTTCGATATATTCGTTGCGGTAAAGTTCAGATAACAGTTCCGTGAGGCGCGCTTTTGTGCGAAGCTCGTAGGCCGTGTTTTTCCCGTTAAATTCCCGGCATGCTTCGAGAAACAGGCGCCTGATCTCGTCATAACCCGGTTGTCCGGGAGAAAGGATAGGGATGAAACGATATTTCCCGGTCAGGAGAGGATTCAGGTATTTTACCGTGCAGGCGTCCGGCGTCAGGCATCCCAGAAAATTCAGATGGAAAACCAGACTGTGAGAGGTCATGGTATTTCCGCCTCTTTCCGCAGCGCCGTGGAGCACCTGAGGCGAGAGGAGGAGCAGATCTCCCTCACGGACTGTGGTTGTGTGAAAGTTAATGGTGTAATTGGCACTGCCCTTTCCGATATAGGTAATCTCGGCTTCCTCATGCCAGTGGAGAGACAGATTGCGAAAATCCTCCGGTATCCGGCTGCAATAGTAACTCACAGGAAGCATGGTGTCGCCGTGGGCGGCTTTTTCTCTGAAATCTGATGGTTGTTTTTTCATAATATCGTTTCCCCGGTTACCTGTGATACTTTTTGGTGACAGATTCTATGTAACTTCACTGCGGTTCTCCGGCCCTGCGATTC
>JAJBTR010000025.1:0-1219 GCA_020860745.1 Lachnospiraceae bacterium
GCTCTGGAAAGGAATCAAAAACTCCTGTGTCCATTTTCTCCCAGATAAAAGACGGCTCTCTCTGTGATGTACATTACTTTTCGGTTCGACATAGCAAGCGGAGCGAGTCCTTTCGCAGGTGTTCGCTGCTCTCCGTATAGCTCCGGAGAATATTCAGAAGCATAACCCTGAAGGTACAGACCACTCCTGGATACAACAGCCACTGCACAAAAAATGTTGATATAAGAATCATCTGCTGACGGAAGTGTGTCACATAATGTTTGGTTAAGTAAATCATCATTTGTAACAGATGCGTGACAAATATATTCATTTTTAGTATATATTCATATCTATCCCTTGTTTTCACCGGAAAAAGCTGTACGCTTTTGTGACAAATCTGTGTTTTTTCATAATAAATGGGATCCGAACAGCGTCAAATCCCACGTTTATCTCATATTCTTGCTATGTGGCAAAATATTTCATGCCCAATTCATTCACCTTATAATCCAAACTCGCGAAAGAGTTCCTCCTGATAAGGTCTGTCCTCTGCCGCTCTGGTAATATCATTCATCCGTCCAAGTTCCGCCAGCTTCAAAATTAACGAATTGATCCTTTCCTGACCTTCCTCACGGCCTTCTTCGCGCGCTTCCCGTTCATACATCAGTCTCTCTTCCCATGCCTGCATATAGCGCACACCCACTTCCTCATTATTCTGAATCGTCCGGACGCTTTCCTTAAGCTTTCTCACCCTGTCACTCTGATAATGCTTCCCCTGGTCGTTCGTGTATTCAATAAGATACAACAATTCCTTCAACTCCGGCGTAATATTTTCTTCATCCGTTCCATGTGTGTTAAGGAAAATGCGAACCGCTCCGTCCTGTAATGAAATCCCCTCCACTTCTTCACACTGCATGGAAAAAGTATAGCGGTATTTTTCCCTCCGGAGCAGATCAAAGGGCATGATCACAATAATAACCACCGGATTCAGCCGGTTAAAATCATCTACCCCGGGCTTCAGGAGCTTACAGTCAATCAATGACTGGTAATAGCGGCTCCGCTTCGGCAGGTTGCCGGTATTCTGCTGCTGTGATTCCGCATCGTAGATGACTCCCTCTTCATCTTGCGCCCAGACATCCATTTTCACAAAACGCGAGGTCGGTGATGTGCGCTGCTCTTTCTCTGTCTGCGGCAGCGATTTCCGCGCGATATCGTTCCCGCGAATGATCTCCAGCATCGGCCG
>JAJBTR010000025.1:1229-15320 GCA_020860745.1 Lachnospiraceae bacterium
TCCATTATAAAAAACATATGATGTGTAAAGACTGATTTTTGACGATGAACACGCCATGGAAAATCAGATGGTGCGCCGATATGACGCCCAAATCAGGCAGCTGAATGTTAAGAATAAAAACTGCCACGACCTGTTCTACAAAGAATAACACATAATCACGCTAACCGCAATCAAATGAGAGAAAAAAGTCTC
The DNA here is from genome assembly GCA_020860745.1 of Lachnospiraceae bacterium. Lineage (GTDB taxonomy): Bacteria > Bacillota > Clostridia > Lachnospirales > Lachnospiraceae > Eubacterium_I. Next base: position 1,422 of record JAJBTR010000025.1, read on the forward strand.
ACAAAATAAAAGCCCACTTGTTTGTGAAATATGCCTAAACAAGTGGAACTTTCACAGGGCAGTCCCTCCTACCGGAGCGTACGATACTGTTTCTTTTCTCAGGGTCAGACCACCTACCTGGCATGCGCCGCCAGGCGCACATAAAACAGGCATCCGAATCAATCGGATGCCTGTTCCCTTATCCCTAAGCTATTTTCATCGGTTCCTCCCGGAAAATTCGTAAATCCATTTGCTTTAATTCCGAAGACATCTGCGGGGCAAATTCCATCTGATCCAGAACATCTTTCTGCAAATCGATCCCAGGTGCTATCTCCGTCAAAAACAAACCATTTTCTCCCAGACAAAAAACTGCTCTTTCTGTAATATACATAACTTTTCGCTTTGTTTTTCGTGCATATTCTCCGGAAAAGGTGATCTGCTGGACATGTTTTTTAAATTTCTTTTGCGTTCCCTCGCTGACAATAACCAGTTTCCCGTTCTCTACTTTCTCAACAAGTCCACCAGCAGTAAAGGTTCCCACAAAATTTACTTCCTGTGTATTTTGCGAAATATTAATAAACCCTCCCGGACCCGGACAGCGAGTTCCAAATTTAGAAACATTGACATTTCCGGCAGAATCTATCTCTGCTGCTCCCAAAAAGGACATCGACAATCCTCCGCCATCATACAGATGAAACACATCTGACAGATTATAAATGGCTTCCGGATTGGCACTGCCGCCAAAACCAAGTCCTTCCACCGGCACGCCGCCCTGGGGACCTGATTCCAACGACAACGATACTTCCAGACCTTCTTCATTTGCAACACTGCCGATTCCTGAAGGAATTCCAATGCCAAGATTAATCAGACAGTTTCGTTTCAACTCCAGGGCACATCGGCGTGCAATCACTTTTCTGTTTGACATTGCCAGCGGCGCAAGACCTTTCGCAGGTGTTCGCTGCTCTCCGCATAACTCCGGTGAATATTCAGAAGCATACCCCTGGAGGTACAGATCACTCCTGGATACGACTACATAATTCACTAAAGAAGAGTGAATGCGAACCTTCTTAGGATGCATAGAGCCGCGCTGCACCACCTGTTTTACTTCCGCAATCACTATACCTCCGCTGTTGTGTGTCGCTGCTGCCAGATCAAACCCAAAATCGCCAAGCGCGTTATATTCCATCGAAAGATTTCCGTCTTCAGCTGCATAGGTAGCTCTGACCAGACACGCATGAATCGGAAACGGCTTATAAGCAAGGCATTCCTTTCCGTCTATCGTCACTTTCTCAACCAATGCGCGCCCCTGCTCCACAGCCCGTTGATTCATCCGGCAACAATCATTTGCCGGATCCGCATAGGTTCCCATTCCCACATTCGTTATAACAGCTGGTCGATGACCCGCTATCGCGTCATATAAATGAATCATAACACCCAGCGGCAACGCGTATCCGGCAATTTCGTTTCTTCCAACCATCCCAGATATCAACGGCGCATTTGCAAAATGTGCCGCAATAATCGTATCAATCAAACCGCTTTTTGCTATGCGGTTCAGCCCCCAGTCCGCCTTTGTATTATCCCCCGGGCAGGCAGCACAAGTCACGGTCAGATTTCGCGGAACATTCTTGCGTGTATACCGATCTGCCAGAGCCAAGAGAAGCGTTTCCGGAGCCCCGTATGCTCCGAATCCGCCAACACCGACTGTCATGTCATCCCGTATCGCCAAAACAGCATCCTCTGCTGATACAAACTTTGCCTTTGTCATAGACACTCCTTTCTCAAAATCTGGTAGATTCTCTGCTCTTAAACACCGCTAAAATATGTCCACAACGCCGAGATCGGCATAGCTATGATCATTGCCGGGATACTGTTTATAACGCGAATATCCCGCTTAACTCCTGCAATCCGCAGGCCCGTTGCAACCTCAACGATACCGGCGACCGCTGAAAAATCAGCAATCATTTCGGCGGATGTGTACGGCACTACCAACTTCGAAACAGTAAATAACACAATATAAATTAACAGCTGCGGCACAGCCAGGGTGCTGACCAGACGGCCAAGCACAGCAGCAAATATAATTGCCGTAAAAAAATCCATAATCGCTTTTGTAATCAAAATCGAACTATCGCCCGCAAAACCCTCGATCAGGACACCATACCAGCCCGTTCCGCTGCAGCAAAACACGACAGCCACTGCGCAAAAAATGTTGATATAGGAATCATCTGCCGTGGTATTTTTTAAAAACACGGTTGTCGCTTTCGTTGCCAGCACATTTACTCTGTGTTCCAGGTGAGTTATTTCTCCGATCACGGTTCCCAACACCACAGACAACACCACAGCCGATAGATTATTCATTCCGACAATGAGCCTGATACCGATTGCCATGGCACAAATACCAAAGATCGTATTCAGTGCATCTTTCATGGAATCCGAAAGCAATTTGCCGATGATTCCGCCGACCAGACCGCCAATTATCAACGCGCATACATCTGAAATTAATCCTAATGGCATAAAAAATCTCCTTGTATTATCTACAGACCTGACGCAGTGAAAGACCGCTGCGTCGGCATTCCAGTTTTTCAGTTATTTTAAGGGGCGCCTTATGCGCCCCTTTGTTTTACTTTACAGCCATTCCCACACGAAATGTTGCAAGCTGCAATCGTTTTGTCACGAGAATACCCTCTACCACCTGCTATACGATGGGCGTTTCCCATGATATAAAAACAAATCTTACACAGGGATCTCAGACGATTCCATATTCTTCAAATACTGATATCTCTGAACAATCTGGCGATTGATTTCGTCAATTTCTTCATCAGTAGCTGCGCAAAACCTTTTTTGCATCTTCAGATAGGTTGCAGCATCACCTGTATTTGCCGGCTTCCTGCCTAATGTCACTTTGCCATACTCATATTCCATGAGAACCCAGGCTCCGCATTTCACTCCTTCGCGTGCCACCTCTATCGTTTTCGCAATCGGGTATCCCCATCCTGTCGGACAGGGGCAATGAACGTGCAGGACTCTGCAGCCTCTGATATCTCTCGCTTTCTCCACTTTCCGGCGAAGATCCGGCAGATTTGCCACAGACGCACTTGCTGCATAAGGAACACGATGCGCCATCACGATTGCCATAAGGTCTTTTCCTCCAACCTGTTTCCCCGCAGGCGTTGTAGTAGTCGTGGCTGCATAGGGAGTGGAGGCACTGCCCTGCACGCCTGTATTCATATAGGCCTCATTGTCATAACATATATAGAGTATATTTTCGTTTCTTTCCATTGCTCCGCTGAGCGCCTGAATACCAATGTCTACGGTCGCGCCATCGCCCGCAAACGCTACTACCGTCGTATGATTATTACCCTGATGTTTCAACCCAAGCGATATTCCCGAAGCAATTGCCGCAGAATTCTCAAGGTTCCCCTGTATTCCGGCAACCTTAACAGCAGCTTCCGGTCCGCAGCCGGAAAACAAAGCGGCACATCCCGGAGGAATTACCAGGACACAATCTTCTCCCAGCACATCCAGAACATTTCTCATAATAATCTCAATGCCGCAACCCTGACAGGAGCTTACACCATGCGACACAAGACCGTTTGATTCCGTCATCATTTTCAACATGTTTGAACCTCCCTCAGCGACATCGGATCTCCATTCAGATCATACCAGGAATTCACGCCATCCGATTTTCCCTCACAGACCTGAATCAGTTCTGCAAATATACCGCGAAATGTCACGTCCGAAATGTCACGTCCCGCCAATCCGCCAATAAAACTGAAAATCCGGCTTTCCGCACCATACATTGCCGCCTTTACTTCCTCTGCAACAGGTGCGCTCACTCCGCCCAATCCTGCAGAACGGTCCATAACGCCAATTACTTTCACGTCCTTTAATGCCGTGCGAACTTCTTTTGCCGGGAAGGGCCGGAACATACAGATCCGGAGCAAACCGGCTTTGACCCCCTTCTGACGAAGCTGATCCACCACATATTTACCGGCACCGGACATCGAACCAATCGTGACAACCGCAACCTCTGCGTCTTCAAGATGATACGATTCCACGGTATGTAATCTTCTGCCAAAACGCTGTTCATATTCTTCGAAGACCTGTATTGTCACTTCTTCTGCCTTTTCAAAACCGATTTTCTGCTGATAGCGCATCTCCGTATATTCACTTGTAGGACACAGGTCATTGATGAACATAACATCTGTCGGATCCAGATACATATTTTTGCGTACATATGGTTTCACAAAGTCCCATGCTTCCTCATCTGTCGGCACAGTCACTTTCTGCATAGAATGAGAAAGATAAAATCCATCCAGACATACCATAGAAGGGGTCATAACCTCCTCATGTTCACTGATACGGTAGGCACACAATGTCAGATCCAGAACTTCCTGCACCGTACCGCAGTAATACTGTAACCAACCGGTATCGCGCTCCGCCATAGTATCCTGGTGATCACACCACAGGCTCCACGGCGCTACCAGAGAACGGTTGACCACCGGCATTACAATAGGAACACGGCATCCGCTGGCCACACCGCAGACTTCGTGCATCAATGCAAGTCCAACCGAAGCGGTTGCGGTCGCAACCCGGACTCCTGTCAGCTGGGCACCAATACAGACCGACATGGCGGAATGTTCCGATTCCACACGGACATATTCAGCGTTGATTTCTCCATTCATCACGCAGTCCGCAAGATGTTCCGAAATAGAACTCTGCGGCGTAATCGGATATGCCGCTATCACACCCGGACGCGCCAGGCGAATTGCTTCTACCGCAGCGCCATTACCGTCAAGCATTTTTAATCGCATCAGCTCATCCCCCTTTCGTCTACCATCCTGATCGCCTTTTTTTGGGACATTCATTGGCGCAGATACCGCACCCTTTGCAATAACGCCAGTCAAATTCAACCGGGGAATTCTCCGTGTGGACTGTAATACAATCCACAGGGCAGATCCTCGCACATGCTTTGCAGCGCACACAGACCAACTCGTCAACCGACGGGCGCTGCAGCCGCCAGCTTCCGGTATTGGATGCCGTAAACGCAATTGCACACGGCCCCAGGATTTTACGCGTTTTCTGTATGTTCGTAGGCATCTCTCGCTGCACGGACATTCAACTCACCAACCTTTCCGAAACTATCACGAATCGCATTCTCTACTGCTTCAATCGTAACCAGTTCAGTCTTTGCAAGCGCCCCCAACATAGAGCTGTTGGGAATGCTTCTCCCTATATTGCGCTCAGCAATTGCGGTTCCGTCACAGACATAGATCCTTTTAAAACCATATGTGTTCCTGTAACGCTCTATCATTTTCTCATTTCCACTGTTGAGAACCAGAATCGTTTCCTCCGTACAGCCCTCTCCGACATTGACATTCTTGTCAAGAATACTCTCATCCATGACCAGCACAATGTCCGGCTCATAAACATAACAGTTCAGAAGTACCGGGCTGTCATCTACAATCACGTGCGCAAAAACCGGCGCGCCGCGTCTTTCATGCCCGTAGGCAGGCACAGTAACTGCATATTCATCCTGGTATAAAGATACTGCCTTCGACAACACTTTCGCAGCCGTCACTGCACCCTGTCCTCCGATCCCATAAAATTTAATTTTTACCATTTTCCCTCCTCTGCCATATAAAGAATCTAATACAAGAAACCTACAAAATCGAAGAATCCTGTTTCAATATGTAGAAGCCGTCATCCAGACAGGTAACAATAATGAATCCTCTGTCATCTACGATGCAATCCTCCGTAACCGCATTTCTGGGTCCTTCAAAAAATGGCCAGAGCGACTCCTCTTTTTTCTTATCAGGATTTGGTGGAATAAAGTACGCCAGTTCCTTTATATAGTAGGGATCTGAAATATCGTAGATTCTCAATCCCGCATGGAAATAACAGCAATAAACGCGGTCTGTCCTCATCTCAAGCCAGGGTTTTCCATCCATCGGTTCATGAAGATTATGCGGACCAAACGGGCCATGGCATCCCAATCCCATGTCATTAAAATTCTTATACGGGAAGTTCTCCGGAACTTCCGGATAGGGAAACTCCGCGATCAGCGTTGGTCTGGCCGGATCACGCACATCCACCATGTGCAGATTATTCATCGCCTGTGCCATGCCCCCGATATCTTCTTTCGTATAAAACTGAAATCTCTCACCCTCATTTGTGACGACCACAAGATCCCTTCCGATAATCGGCAGCGCCGTATGTGTCCTTGCCCCCGCAAAATGGCTGGAAAACGCTGGCATAAATTTCAGATTGTCAAGGCATTTTGGCTGCGTAACATCCGCGACATCCAGAACATACAGGCCGGCACCCGCATAGCCCAGATAAGCCTTATCACCAACCACAAAGGCCGGCCCATGCAGCCAGGGTTTATCCATAAACTCCGGATCAAACGGTTTTGTCGGATCGTAATCCTTTGCTCTGCCTGGGTATCCGTTAACATACTGAGACGGATCCCACCATCTGCCAACCTCTTTCGGATTACAGGGGTCTTCAATATCTATAATCCGATAAATATAACCATCGAACCCCTGGCAATATGAGCTAAGATGAACATATCTGCCGCCATTGTACATAAATCGATGTACTCCGGCCGAATGCGGAACACCGCAATCCCAATAGCCCAGGAATTCCGGGTTCAGCGGATCTTTCTTCAAGGAATAAATACGGATGCCTACCTGACATTTTACGTTCAGATCAATTTCATCCGCATCGGGAAGTCCGCCCGCTGCCATTGCAGCAATTAACAGGTCGTCCGCAACCTGAATTTTCGGAGTTGAAGTAGACGGATATTCCTCCGGGTCCACAAGCTGAAAATATTTGTGGAAAACAGGATGATACGGATCGGTCACCTCGTTAATCATAATTCCCCTGCGGGTTCCCCCGAAACAGGAGCCGTAAAGATAATATTTCCCTTCCTCTGTTTTATAAATCTGCATCTGGAACATGCCGCTTTTTCTGTCCATCTCCTGGTAGCTGCACACTTCCAGGTTTTTAATATAGCCCGGGTTTTCCCGGCTCTTTGCAAAATCCATTTAATGCCTCCTTTCTACACAGACAAAATGATTTCACGCCAATCTGTTATACCGCCAATCCGGGGAACAGCGTCATAAGAATCGTTACAACCAGCGCGCCGATCAGCGTATTTAACACGGTACAGACACCAACATATTTGTAAGATTCTCTTATGCTGACACCGCTGAGCTTGGCACATGCAATAACCATAGAGTTCGTAGGCAGGGAATCCAGTCCAATCGCGGTAAATGACGAAATACGATGGATCGCTGCCAGCGGTGCTCCCATGGAAACAAACACATCCTTAAACAACGGCAATCCCACACCAAGTCCTGCCGGTCCGGATGCGCAGACACCAACAACTATTGTCATACAAATCAATACAACAAACAGAGTCGGTCCGTTGAAAGCAGTCAGCTTTGCGAAGATAAACTCTGCAGCCGGAGAAGCTCCCACAACTGCGCCAAAACCGCCCATAGCCGCGCAGGCAAGCAGTATCCCCCCCCCGCACGGGCCTACGGTCGTTTCAAGAGGACCCGGTATATCCTTTACCGGAAGAGTCTTGTGGAAAAGGTTGAGTCCGATACCACATCCGATCAATACAGAAAAGGTAATATTTACATTTACAAAATTAAAGAGAATAAAGGTAACAAGAATCGGAGCCAGCGCGACAATAAAATTGATATGTCCTTCATCCGTATCCTTATTTACCAGCTGTGTTTCATTCTCCGCAGGAACATAACCAATGCCCTGTTTCGCAAATTTCTTTGCACAGGTTGACAGGAAAAGGATATTCAGGAAAATAATCACTCCTCCGCCGATAAATCCGGGAATCAGGCCGGCAGTGGAAGATGTATCCAGGTAAGACATGCATAATACATTCTGCATGAGGGGGCTTCCCGGAAGGCAAAGTGCCGGCGTAATACTTCCCATCACAATACCCGGCGTCATAACTCTGGGAATATTGGCCTCCCGACACAGTTCCAGCACGAGCGGCAGTAGAACAAAATGCAGTGCCACGGTATCAATGCCCGCATAGGCAAGAAGAACTCCGACACAGAAAACAATGATAATTGTCAGCGTCGCACTTGGCGCGCCTGCTTTTTTTCTCGTAAGAGCTTTTAAAACGGTTTTTGCGATGGAACTGGCGGCTCCGGACGCATTATATATTGCGCCAAGAATTGTACCGGATACCATCAAACCAAACATTTGAGTAACAATACTGCCGGCTCCCGAACAGAACGTGCTGACAAAAGAATCTTCCAGCGCCATCTGATTCGTCACCATGACGACGATGGCGCAGATAATTGCGGACACCGTCAGATTCAGCCCCCGGTACGCCAGGTAAATAACCAGAGCCACTGCTGCGATCATTCCAATAACATAAATTGTTGTCATAGGCTTTTCCCTCTCCATTTCATTTTTTTGTTGACTTTTCACAGAAGCTTCTATATTGTAAATATAATACGAGTGAACTTGAAATGGAAATTGCGTTTTTTTATAACGTTATAACTTTTCACTTGTCATAATTGTACAATAATCGTGTAGCCATTAAGATAAAATTATTGGTTTTGCCCAGTAAGGAGATTACGATGTTCACACAGTCGGTATACGCTTTCATTGCAGTTGCCAAATATCAAAACTACACACGTGCTGCGGAAAGTCTGTACATTACACAGCCGGCACTGAGCAATATGATCAATCGCCTGGAGCGTGATCTGGATATGCAGCTGCTGATCAGAACCAGGCACTCGGTGGAGCTGACTCCCGCAGGGAAATATATGTTTGAAGTTTATGAGACAATGCTCGCAGAATATGAAGAGCACTATAATCATGCTGTTCAGCTGGCTCGCGGCTTCGAGGGAGAGATAAAGATCGGTCTTCCCACCGGATACCCGACGAGAATATATCAATCCACTCTGCAAATGTTCCATGCACAATACCCACACGTGAATGTCTCTGTCTACCATATGAAAATATCGGAACTTCAGGCAGCTGTCCACGCTCATTTTCTGGATTGTGCTGTCTTGCTTGATCATGGCATATGCGCTCCGGTTGAATATGCAACGATGGACCTGTTTACTTCCAAAGCATCCCTCGTTTTTTCCACAAAATATATACAAAAAAGCCCCGACTCCGTGTCGATGGCTGATTTTTACAATGCAGATTTTTATGTATTAAAAGACTCCGAAATGTCCGGAGGAAAAAAAGCACTCGAAGACCTGCTCGCTCCGAAAATCTTAAATCCGGAAAAAGTACATTATGTAAACGAACCCGAAACCATGCTTCTTCTCGCCTCATCAGGTTTGGGATTCTGTCTACTGGATGATTTATTTATCTCAACTGCTGCAGTGGAAGAAATCCATACCTACCCATGCAATTTAACCCATACTTTTGTTGCTGTTTACAAAAAAGATGCCTCAAATATAGCGGTAAAACGATTTACTGATTTGTTAAAAGAGGCCCTGCAGTCCGTTTTCCCGAAAAACCAGTGATACGCTTTCAGCTCCACCTCATTCCGATGACGATCATTGTCTGACGGCATTTCCTTTGGAGAGCAATCATTTAGGTACCGTATGGGCAGCTCTTTCACGTTGACAGTGCCCGCCCCTCATACTAAGATACAATGTATTGAAATCTGATTTCGCTCAAAAAATCTTAGTGAATCCAACATACTTTTCACAGGAGGCATACATATGTTAGATAAAAATGTAGCTGCATTACTAAACGATCAGATCAACAAAGAATTTTACTCCGCCTACCTTTATCTTGATTTTTCAAACTATTATAAGGATGAAGGACTGGACGGATACGCGAACTGGTATTTCATCCAGGCGCAGGAAGAGCGCGACCACGCTGTCCTCATGCTGCAGTATCTGCAAAATAACGGGGAAAGCATCGTACTGGAAGCGATTGCAAAGCCGGACAAGGAATATACCGATCTGGCGGATCCGCTGAAATTCGGTCTGGAGCATGAGCGCTATGTAACCTCTCTCATCAACAATATTTACGCGGCGGCATTGAAAGTGAATGACTTCAGAACCATGCAGTTTCTCGACTGGTTTGTAAAAGAACAGGGCGAGGAGGAAGACAATGCGGAAACGAATCTGAAGCGCTACCAGCGTTTTGGATCCGATATGAAAGCGCTGTATGATCTGGACAGCGAACTCGCAGCAAGAGTTTACACCGCGCCATCACTTGTCCTGTAAAGGAGCATAAATTTTCCGGGGAAATCAATTCCCCGGATTTTTTACCATATAAACCTTACTGAGATATGATTTGTCAAGGGTATTTTCACCGGAAAATATTGATCATTAGCAGACAATGGTAAGCTGATTTTTTGACCGTTCAAGTATGTTCTCCGTCTGCGTTGCTCCTCTTACGAACAGCAGATGGAGAAGAAATCTTTCAATTTTACAATTCCCGCATCATCCAGAAGATATTGTTCCCGTACCCGTCCGTCCTCGATATGGATCACGCTATCGCAGACAGAAGCAATCAATTCGTAATCATGGGTGATAATAAAGAGAAAGACATCCTCCTTCCGGAGCTGCTTTAGCTGAACTTCACCTGTACAAGACTGGTGTGAATGCCGGGATGGTCTAAGCCCCGGCAAAGAGCTGCCGCCGACAGTTCCTCGCTGACATTCACTGCAGACATCAAAAGAGGAACCATAATGTGTTCCATAGAAACATGGATGCCGCGCATTTTCATAGCCGCCCGGATCGATGTCCATTCTTCTTTGATCGCCGGAAAATAACGGAAGATCACGGACAGCGGAATGATTGCGGTCTGCGGAAGCTTAAGCTTCCACATGACCGCAACAAATTCACTGACTTCTGTTTTTGTTAAAATCCATTTCCCCAGGATAAAACAGGGAAGGAATTTTCGCAGAGATACCGCAAGGAAGGATACCAGTGTAAAGGCAAAACCATTCATGTGAAGCGCTGCAAGCTGATTAATACCAAACATGATGAAAAATGCAATCAGAAAATGCAGGGCGCTTTTTGCGTCATGGCCAGCTCCATAAGGCGGGGCAGGCCCTTTTTCGGCCTGATTTCCTGGCTTTCCTTTTTTGCCATAGAGATTTCCCTCGCTTTCCTCAAAAGTGGTTAAATACAGCTAACTTCATCCTCATTATATCAATGTGCAGATTCTTCTCCAACTCTCAAAAAGTAAAAATGCTCCGTTTGACAACGAGTTTCGCAGAATGGCTCGCCGGTGAGGTTTCATTTGGTGCGTAATCGGTCAGGTACAGTATTGATTTCACCTGCATTATCTGTTATAATATAAGTTAGCCAACGCTAACATCTGGCAAAGCCGTATGCAGACTGGTGTGGATCATCGCCTCGTCGCCGGGTGGTGCGCCCTGCGAGTTTCACATCGGGCAGGGGCTGTGCCATTGCTATCCGTCCTTTTCCTTTTATCCAGAGGGAAAACATGCGCAGGAGGAAATCATCGGTCTGCTGCAAAAGGGAGTGAGCATATGATTCGACTTACTACTCTGACGGATGAAGAATTAAAAGCAAACCTGAGGCATCTCTTTCGGCACAGAGTTAGGCAGGAAGCAAAAAGTCCACGGGCGTTTTGCTGTGGCATGAATCGCAAAATAGTCCATAAAAGAGGAACCTATTATGAAAATAACACTTATTTCGACTCTTATGATCATGCTCGGATATTTTCTCATGCTGTACGGCGCAGTCGGCTTTATTCAGGACAAACGGCTTTTCTCCTCCGCGCCGAAAGAGAACTTGGCCGTGATTCCAGACAAAAAAGAGCGGTTTAAGGGCGCGCATATCATCGGCTGGGTGATCGTCATCTTCTCTGTACTGCTGTTTATCGGCGCATTTGCTCTTGGGATATGGGACGGCGTGAGAAACGACTTCGGTCCGCCCAAATATTTCGCCCGATTTCTCACAATGCTCTATGGAATGGAGATTTACGACATCCTCTTTTTTGACTGGTATCTGCTCTGTCGCTCCAACTTCTTCCCGCATTTTTATCCGGAGACGAAAGGCATCGTGGGGCCGCATATGTTTGGCTATAACAAGAAGGCGCATATTATACATTTCATCGTGTATATCCCCGCCTGCGCTTTGCTGGCGCTGGTCTGCGGCGTGCTGTTTTCATGAAATGTATGGAGGTAAGCGAAACAAAAGGGTTGAAAATCGTTCCCGTCCGGGAACATTTTCTCATCAAATTTTATTTTTATTCCCACTCAGGAACAATTTGTTGACTTATGCATATAATTCTGCTATATTGGGAACACCATATAGAGGAGAGTGTACGATGATACAACGCAAAGAATATCTAAAAGAACTGCTCGCCTGGAAAGATGAACAGGTAATCAAAGTAGTAACCGGCATCCGACGGTGCGGCAAATCCACACTTTTAAAACAATATCAGCAGTATCTGACAGAAAATAGCGTTTTGTCGGAACAGATTATCTCCATCAATTTTGAAGAATTGGAGTATGAACACCTGCTGGATTACAAGATTCTGTATGCCTATATCAAAGAACGCCTGTGTCGGAATAAAATAACCTATATTTTTCTGGATGAAGTTCAGAAAGTGGATTCTTTTGAAAAGGTTGTAGACAGTCTGTATATCAGAGAAAACATTGATGTATATATCACCGGTTCCAATGCCTATCTGCTTTCCGGTGATCTGGCAACCCTTCTGACCGGCAGATATGTGGAAATTTCCATGCTTCCTTTTTCATTCCGTGAATATATGGAACTGATGGATTCTCCCGCCGATCAGGCCTTTGCCGAATATTTACAAACCGGCGGATTCCCCTTTGTTTCGACCATGAATCGCACGAATGAAAAAGTGGATACTTATCTGGAAGGGATTTATAATACAGTCCTTGTGCGGGACATTGAGGATCGGCAGAGTCGGAAAGAGTCCGAACCAGGCAAACGAAAAATCACAGATATTGCCTTGCTGAAAAATATTGCCAGATACCTCGCCAGCGTGATCGGCAGTCCGATATCCATTCGCAGTGTGTCGAATTACCTTATATCAGCCGGTCGGAAAGTATCTACTAATACAGTCAGCGATTACATGGAGGCGCTGAGGGAGTCGTTCATTTTCTATCCGGTGGAGCGTTTTGACGTTGTCGGCAAACAACTTTTAAAGTCTAACCGAAAATGGTATATGGTAGACCTTGGGCTTCGAAATCATATTTTGCCGCGAAAACAATACGATCTTGGTTTTTCCGTTGAAAATGTTGTGTTCTTTGAACTGCTCCGCAGAGGCTATCAGGTGACAATCGGCAAATCCGGAAACACAGAGATTGATTTTGTCGCTCAAAAACAAGGTATTCTGACTTACTATCAGGTTACAGCTGATATGACCTCTGAAGAAACCTTCAGCCGCGAGATGCGTCCGCTTCGGGAACTGCGGGATAATTATGAAAAGTTTGTTCTTACATTGGACCGGTTTTCAATCGGAAATTATGACGGCATCCGGATCGTCAATGTTCTTGACTGGCTGACGCAGTAGCAGAAAACAGCTGCATGGCAAAAACCACCAATACTATTTCAAAAATCTGCCGGCAAAATGAAATACCTGTCGAAAAAGTAAGTGTTCTATCTTCCGGGCATCATGCATAGCATGTAATGATCTTCTTTCGGAGACTTCCTATGCTGAATTACCTCTGGGCTTTTATGATATTAACCGGCATTCTCTACGCCTCTTTCGCCGGGAATCTTCCCGCTGTGACGGAAGCCGCCCTGGATTCCGCGCAGGAAGCGGTTTCCCTTTGCATTACGATGGCGGGCGTTCTGGCTCTCTGGGTCGGATTGATGCGGATTGCCGAACACGCGGGAATCATGTTAAAAGCTACGGATAAAATTTATCCTCTCCTGCATTTTCTCTTCCCGCGCATTC
>JAJBTR010000241.1 GCA_020860745.1 Lachnospiraceae bacterium
GATACTGAAAAAACATTGAAAAATCAAGCATTTTATGCTTGACACAATAGGGAGGAGAATAATTATGAGCTGTCCAGTAAAAGTAAAACCACATCACGTAGCTATGTTCACGAAAGATCTGGAAGCAACCTGTAAATGGTGGGAGGATATTTTCGGATTCCCAAAGATGTTCCAGAATAAGTTCTTCCTGCCTGATTATGGAGAGGCCGACATGGCCTGGGTCAAGGCATCAGAGGATCTGTATATTGAATTGTATGATTTCCCCGGCCTGGATGACACCTGTGCACAGCATTACTGGCACGAGTATGGTACGAAACACCTCTGTCTTTGGGTAGAGGATGAGGATTGGGATACACTGATCGCTTATCTGGAAGGTAAGGGTGTTGAGATTACGGTTCGCGCGGAGCATGAGCCGGAAAAACTCGGAAAGACAACATCGACAAAAGTGATTTTCATCAATGATCCAAACGGGAATACAATTGAATTGCAGCAGAGTTTCCGTCCCGGAGAATATTAAGACCGGGTGCAGATCATGTGACACATCAGCCCATTGGCAGTCATTTATGCCGGACTTGCCAATGGGCATTTTATATGTTTTAATAAAATAAATGTTTGCTGGGATGTTTTTTGAATGAGAAAACACGTGGATAAAAGGTGGGATACACGATGAATGACCTGCAGATTGATTATTTTCTGGCAATGGCCAGGAATCTGAGTTTTTCAAGAACGGCAGAAGAATTTTATGTGACGCAGCCAGCGGTAAGCAAACAGATTTCTTCCATGGAAAAGGAACTTGAGGTTACCTTATTTGACCGCACGACAAAAACGATTAAACTGACGGAAGCCGGGAAGCTATACCAGAAATACTATCTGAATGTGAGACGTGAACTGGAGAAGGTCAGGGAAGAGGCAAAGCGCCTGAATCAATCGAGGAGTGGGCAAATCCGGCTTGCCTGTCTGGAGGGATGGGATATATCCGGCTTTTTTCCTGAGATAATGAAGATTTTCTCAGACAGCTATCCGAATGTAAATGTTTCACTTGAATGTTATGGTATCCGTGATATGATGCAGGCACTGAAAAACGGGGCTGTTGATATTATCCTGACGCTGGGAGTTACTTTGCTCCAGACAGAGGGTATTGAGATACAACAGCTGACGGAAATCCCGAAGATTATCCTGTATTCTGCCCACCACCGTCTTGCAGATAAAGAGGCATTAAAACCGCAGGATTTTAAGGATGAAACATTTCTTGTCATGTCCGCAAAGGAAGCCAGCTATGCCGGCGACCTTGTAAGAGAATATTGTAAACCTTATGGTTTTATCCCAAGGATTAAATATGTGAGGAATATAGAATCCATGAATGCCTGTGTTCAGAACAATATGGGTGTGATCATCAGTGATGGTTGGTCCGTGGTTAAGCAAAACGCGAACCTGAAATATCTTAAATTAAATGAAACCCATGAGATCTCGTTGGCATGGATCACAGGAACGTCAAACGAAAATGTTCATGTATTTGCCAACGAAATGAGGGCCATATTTAACAAATTAGCGGCGACAGAAACGCAAATGTTTCCTTAAAACCACATCCCTGTCATAGGAAACAATTATTAGATAAAATCCAATCTGTATCAGGCGGAAAGATGATAATACTGTGCAAGTTTCCGGAAAGCCGACAGCGACTTCTGAATCATCTCATAGGAACAGCAATACGCCAGACGGACATAGCCCGGACAGGCGAATGTGCTGCCGTTTACCAGAATGATATGAAATTGCTTTGCAGTCTCAACAAATGCTTTTTCGTCCGCCACAGGGGACTTGATAAACATATAAAAAGCGCCTTCCGGTTTCACACAGGAAAATCCCATCCCTGTCAGTTCATGGTAAATCAGCTTCCGGTTCCGGTCATAAAATTCTACGTCTGCCGTCTCGTCCAGACACAGCGCAACTGCCTTTTGGAGCAGTGACGGAGCATTGATAAATCCGCAAATCCGATTTGCAATGGTCAGACCTGACATGACCCATTCAAAATCAGCCATTTCATTCGGAACAGCCAGATATCCGATCCGCTCTCCCGGAACGGACAGGGATTTACTGAATGAGTATGTCATAAATGTGTTATTATAATATTTGCTTATAAACGGAATATTTTTCCTGTCGTATATAAGTTCGCGATAAGGCTCGTCTGAGATAATATAAATTTCATGATCATATTCTTTCTGTTTTTGGCTGAGGATTGTTGCGATTCTTCGAATCGTCGACTTGGAATATACTACACCGGTCGGATTTACCGGGTTATTAATCATGACAACTTTCGACTTTGCGGCAATCTTTGATTCAAAGTCTGCAAAATTCGGCTGGAATGTCTGATAATCGGGTTCTGTGACTACGAGCTGTCCGCGCCAGTTCCCGATGTAATTACGGTATTCCGTAAAGTATGGTGCAAACACGATCATTTCATCCCCCGGGTCAATCAGCGTTTTTAAAATGACGTTAATCGCTCCGGCCGCCCCGACCGTCATAATTATATTTTTCTTTGAAAAATCTGTATGAAAACGCCGGTTCAGATTTTGGGCCACGGCTTCACGGACTTCCGGATAGCCTGCATTATCCATATAACCGTGCAGGGAAAGAGAATCCTCCTCACGGATGATATCTGACAATGCACTGGTGAAATTTATCGGAGCAGGAGTCGCCGGATTCCCGAGGCTGAAATCATAAACATTCTCCTCACCGATTTCATTCGCCAGTTCCTTTCCCTCGATGAACATTGACCGGATTGTGGAACTGTTTGAAATATCTTCTAATATCTGCCTGGAAATCATAATCTGTCCTCACTTTGCACAAAATCCACCAACTATTATAGCAGGATTGGCAAAGCAAGATGATGAATCATTTATTATGAACGGCATAACTATTTGTTTATGCTTCTCCCTCTCGAACTTCTTTCAGATAATTGTAAAGGGTCGCCTGGGAAATATCGAGGAGACTGCATACTTTTGCAGTGGAGTTTCTTACATCAAAGACGCCTTTTTCATTTAATCGGCTGATAATCGCTATTTTTGCCTCACGTGTGCCGGTATCAACGGAGGCGTATTTCATATGCCTGATTTCATCAAAAATCAGGTTGGTTGTCAGGGAATCAATCGTATTATCACCAGACTCCGTTGAAACGGAATCCGGTATACCCTGATTCAGAAAATAATCCACAAAATCCCGGATTTCCTGCATTGGCATAATGTTCTGGTTTACGCAGATACAGTAATGCAGGCTCCCATCTGTGTCTTTGATAAAACAGCGGGTGGAGCGTAAATTCTCTGTGTCATACTCAATCATAATCCCGTTTTCGCAGTTTTCCGCGCGGTCTCTTAAAATGCGGACGGTATCTTCATCGTCAGTTTCTGAAAAATTTCTGCTGGTAATGGCATTATTCCCATACACATAAATTTTCTCTTCCGACAGGTCATGCAGGACAACCTCCGCTGTCGGTCCGATTAAAGCTGCGATAAATTCAGAAAGCTGAAGCAACATTTGTTTCATTAAGGCAGATTCCTCCTAAGTTTCATTATGTAAAAATATTATACCAAATATAAAATAATTATCAACCAACTTTTATGAGCATTAGATTATATTTATAATAACTGGAATATCATTCTAAATCCCGTTGACTTTTGCCATATATAAATATAAAATATTTCTATCACATAGAATATTATTATATCATCAAGGAGGTAAGTGTCTATGAGGGTTCTGGTTATCAATCCGGGAGCGACGTCCACAAAGCTCGCCGTCTATGAGGAAGAACAGGAAATCTGGAAAACCAGCATTGAACATAATGCAGGCGAACTGAACACTTTTCCGCATGTGATCGATCAAAGTGACTATCGGGGAAAAATCATTTTGGAAACTCTGGAAGCACAAGGGTATCATCCTGCTGATTTTGATGCTGTTTGCGGAAGGGGCGGCTTATTCCGCCATATCCCCTCCAGTGTATATGCGGTGAATGACGCAGTGCTGGAGGATGCAAGGACAGGGAAATACGGGGAACATGCATCGAATCTTGGTGTTGTTCTGGCAAAACAAGTTGCTGCACGCGCGAATATCCCGGCATTTTTTGTTGATCCCGTCTGTGTGGATGAAATGACGGATGTTGCGCGCATTTCCGGGTTAAATGGTATCGAGCGGCAGAGTTTCTTCCATGCTCTGAATCACAAATCAATAGCCCGGAAGGCTTCTGCTCTTCTTGGAAAAACGTATGAAGAGTTAAATCTGGTTGTTGTTCATCTCGGCGGTGGTGTCTCCGTTGCCGCCCATCAAAATGGCAGTGTCATTGATGTCTATAATGTCAAAGACGACGGGAGTATGGGAATGGACCGAGCCGGAGCAATTCCCGCCAATGCTCTGGTAGACTTATGTTTCTCCGGAAAAAGCAAACAGGAAGTTAAAAAACTGATCGGCGCAGAAGCTGGCGTATTTTCTTACCTCGGCACAAAGGATTTCCGTGAGGTTGAGCAAAGGGCTTTCGGAGGAGATCCGTTTGCGATGCTGATCTTTAAGGCATTTGCCTACCAGCTGGCACGAGATGTCGGAGCGATGGCGGCTGCTATGTGTTTTAACGTGGATGCGATTGTCCTGACCGGCGGTATTGCTTACAGCGACCGGTTTTGCAGCGAAATTTCTTCCTATGTAGAAAAACTGGCAGACGTGATCCGGCTTCCGGGGGAAGAGGAGATGCGCTCATTGGCTGAGGGGGCTTTACGCGTCCTCCATGGAGAGAAAGCACTTGAATATTGACAATAAGATGTCCTACAGACGATTTATGAAACATTCACTTTTGTCTTAAAAAAGGAGGGTCAACATGCTTGCTTTAGATGATTTAGTAAAACAGGCATCAAAAAATGCGAAGGTGACTATTGCTGTGGCTGCAGCACATGACCGGGATGTAATGGAAGCAGTCATATCTGCAGGAAAGGAAGGGATTGCAGATGCGATCCTGATCGGTGACGTGAACCGGATCTGCGAGATTATGGATGATATGGGGGAAAACAGTAATAAATATGAGATTATCCCGGCATCTGATAATACTGCCTGTGCAAGGAAAGCCGTACAGCTGGTTCGCACCGGGAAAGTAAACCTTTTAATGAAAGGAATCCTTGATACCGCGGAGCTGATGCGCGCCGTCATCGACAAAGAAACCGGAATCCGTACCGGCAATCTGATCAGCCATACCATGGTATATGAAAGCCCCTCGTATCATAAGCTGCTTTTTCTTACAGATGGGGGAATGAATACATTTCCGGATCTGAATGCAAAAAAGGAAATCCTGAAAAACACTGCCCGTCTCATGCGCGCCTTGGGATATGAAGAAATCCAGGCGGCCTGTGTCTGCGGTGCGGAGAAAGTAAACCCAAAGATTACTTCCACCGTAGACGCACAGTCCCTTTCTGATATGACATCCGAATGGGCACCATACCATATGAATGTATACGGGCCGGTCGGACTCGACCTGGCAATCTCTCCGCAAGCCTGCAGGCATAAGGGGTATAGTGTTAAAGGAGGAGGCAAAGCAGACATTCTTCTGGTTCCGAACTATGAAGTCGGAAACGGGATAGGAAAAGCACTTTCCTGCTTCGGAAATGCCAAAAATGCGGGAATTGTTCTGGGCGCCTCAGCCCCGATCATATTGGTATCCAGATCAGACAGTGCGCAGTCAAAACTCTATTCCATCGCATTGGGCAGTGTTGTGACAGCTGCATTCCATGAACATAATTAAGTAGTAGAAAGGAGATAAAAACCATGAAACATTTACTTTCCGGAAATGAAGCGATTGCCAGAGGCGCATACGAAGCCGGAGTGAAAGTCGCATCCGCCTACCCCGGAACGCCAAGTACGGAAATTTTTGAAAACCTGCCCCAATACAAGGACAGTATTTATGCAGAATGGGCACCCAACGAAAAAGTCGCCGCGGAAGTGGCTTATGGCGCGTCCATTGCTGGTGTTCGTTCACTCTGCGCCATGAAACATGTAGGGTTAAATGTGGCAGCTGATCCGATCTTTACAGCAACCTACAACGGGGTCGGCAGAGGTTTTGTTGTCGTATCTGCAGATGATCCGTCCATGCACTCCAGCCAGAATGAGCAGGATAACCGCTATTATGCCAAAGCCGCAAAGATGGCGATGGTTGAACCCTCTGACAGCCAGGAATGTAAGGATTTCATGCGGGCTGCCTATGAAATTTCCGAAGCCTTTAATATCCCCGTTTTAATGCGGACCACCACACGGGTCAGCCATTCTAAAAGCCTGGTAGCGTTTGGTGAACCGGAGATGGTAGAGCCGCTTGAGTACCACAGAGATATCGTAAAGAATGTCTGCAGCCCGGCCAACGCATATATGCATCATCCGATCTTGGAGGAGAAACTGAAAAAACTGGAGGATTTCGGAAATACATGCAGTTTGAATACCATGGAGATGAACGGGAACAAAGTGGGAGTTATCACTGCATCTATTTCTTATCAGTACGCCAAAGAGGCATTTCCGGAGGACACCTCTTTTCTGAAGCTGGGTTTGACGAATCCGTTGCCGATGAAATTAATCCGTGATTTTTCGGAGCAGATGGAAAAACTGTATGTCATAGAGGAACTTGAAGGGTTTATGGAGGAACAGATTAAAGCGGCCGGCATCCACTGTGTCGGGAAGGATCTGCTTGGCAATATGTACGAACTGAACGCACAGTTAATCAGGGAGAAAATTTTCGGCATACAGCCAAAAACATTGAAACTGCCTGTATCTGCCGTGTCACGCCCGCCTGCACTCTGCCCGGGATGCCCACACAGAGGCTTCTTCTACACCATGTCAAAAGGGAAAAATTTCGTCATCAGCGGAGACATCGGATGCTATACGCTGGGCGCGGCTGATCCGTTGTATGCCATGGATACCTGTGCCTGTATGGGCGGCGGTTTTTCTCTTGGGATGGGTATGGCCAAAGCATTTGAAATCAGCGGCGATAAAAGCAAAAAGGTGTTTGGTGTGTTGGGAGATTCCACATTTTTCCACTCCGGTATGACAGGAGCGGTCGAGATCATCTACAACAAGGGGAATATGATCCCGGTAGTCCTCGACAACTCCATCACAGCAATGACCGGCCATCAGGAAAATCCGAACTCCGGTTTTACGTTAGAAGGAGAAATCGCAAATAAGGTCAAAATAGAGGATGTCCTGTCCGCCTATGGCTATGAAAATATCATCATCGTAGACCCGCAGGATCTAAAAGCCATGCAAAAGGCTGTAGATGGCGCGATTGCATCAACGGTACCCGCTGCAATCATCACGCGGCGCCCCTGCCTTCTGATCAAGAAAATAAAACATGATATTGGCCTGTGCAGTGTGAACACAGACGAATGTGTTGGCTGCGGCATGTGCCTGAAAGTAGGCTGCCCGGCGGTCTTTATGAAAGATAAAAAAGCAAGAATTGATCCGACACAATGCGTAGGGTGCACAGTCTGCGCACAGGTCTGCCCAAAACATGCTATCACAAGAAAGGAGACAGATCAGAAATGAGCATTCAAAAATCTGTTATGTTGGTTGGCGTAGGCGGCCAGGGAGCTATCCTGACGGCAAAAATTTTAACAAACGGTTTAATCCAGGCTGGTTATAATGTGAAAATGAGCGAAGTACACGGCATGAGCCAGAGGGGAGGCTCAGTGACAACCCAGGTGCGTTGGGGTGATAAAGTGTATGGCCCGGTATTTGGTGAAGGCGAAGCTGACGTTATGGTAGCATTTGAAAAAATGGAAGCCGCGCGCTACATCAGCTATTTAAAACCTGATGGCATTGCTGTGGTCAATGATTATGAGATGCCGTCAGCCGTCATTGCATCCGGTCAGTGTGAATATCCGGAAGGAATTCTGGAAGCGATTCAGGATAAATTTGAGACGGTTGCATTAAATGCCGGACAGATTGCTATTGATCTGGGAAGTGCAAAGTGCATGAATGTTGTGTTGTTTGGCGCTTTGGTGAAAGCTCTGAAAATGGATGAAATTAACTGGGAAGGTGTAATTGAAAACACCGTGCCGCCGAAATTTCGTGAACTGAATTTGAAAGCATATCGGGCAGGTTATGCAGCAGACTAACAGTCGGCAGAAAATATTTCGTTTCAGATTGCAGCTGGGAATTATATTGATCTCATTTGAAACATATCCTTTTTATCCCTATTAGAGAAAGCGGCTCGAACTTAATTCGAGCCGCTTTCTAAATGTTCTAATTCCCTCGTTATTTCAGATTTCTTCCCAATGTCTCTGCTTCTTTCAGTTTCTTCCTGTTAACACCGCCGGCCACCGTGATGACTCCCATGTCCTGTAGCCCCAGGTAATCCAGGAAGTCACCCTTATACGAAAACACAGCACCCTCATACATATCCGCATCACCGGAACATAAGATCATAGCGACCTTTTTCAACTTTGCCGGTTTGGTTGGATACACTGCCGAATAGAAACGATCTATCACACATTTCAGTAGACCCGATATCAACATTAATACCAATCGTGCTTTTCGTTTCGATCCAACGCATTGATCTGATCCATCTCATCGTCCGTCAGTTCAAATTCAAACAGGTTAAGATTCTCCCGGATATGATCCGGGTCACTGGATCCCGGGATAACTACCACGCCCTTCTGAAGATTCCAGCGAAGAATCACCTGAGCGGAGGAGACACCGTGAGCTTCAGCAATGGCAGTGATAGTCTCATCGCCCAGCAGCTCAGCTGTATGTCCTCGGCCTCCAAGCGGATACCAGCCCTGTACAACGATTCCCAACGACTGAATATAGGGAATTACATTGTTCTCCTGATAATACGGATGGATTTCATTTTGCACCAGTGCTGGGGTAATGTTTACCTGCGGCAGAAACTCTTCCAGTTCCTCCACATACCAGTTGGACAGGCCAATCGAATGGACTTTGCCGTCAGCCACAGCCTGCTCCAGTGCCAGGTATGCTTCTACATCACCGTCTCCCGGATGATGCAGGAGAATCATGTCGATATAGTCCAACCCCATTTTTTCCAATGCTTCATCAATAGCTTCTGCTGCATGGTCAAACTGATTGGGATAAAGTTTGGTAATCACGAAAATTTCTTCCCGCGGCACATCCGAATCCCGGATCGCTTGGCCAACAGCAGCCTCATTGCCGTATATATAAGCGGTGTCAATCAGCCTGCCTCCTGCTTCCAGCAACGCTGCAATGGAAACTGCACATTCCTCATCCGTCAGGCTGTATGTACCAAGGCCCATGATTGGCATCTCATAGCCGCTGTTAAGCAACACAGTCTTTGTATCGAAATCAAATTCACCCACAGTCCGCGTCTCACTTTCTGGTAATTCCAAACTGTCTATCCATTCGATCACATCATTTTCCGATGAATCCCCGGAAAACCGCTGTCCATCCATCCATGTAACGGTATCCGCACAGAGACTGTGCAGGTTTTCAGCGCTGGAACCAATACCGCTGCTGTGAGATGTGCAGAATGGAATGATTGTTACATCAGAGAAATCATAACTCTCCAAAAAAGTGCTGATAATCCTCGGCGCCTGTCCATGCCAGATGGGATATCCGAGGAAGATCACATCATACTGTTCTATATTCTCCACACTGCCGGCAATCGCAGGCCGGGCGGAATCATCGGCCTGCTCCTGATCGGCGCGTCCGCCGGTATAATATGCCAGATCTTCCTCCGTATAAGGATCCTCTGCTACAATTTCATAACCATCCGCACCGGTTTCCCCGATAATCCACCTGGCAATCTGTTCCGTCGTTCCGGTGCATGAAAAATAAGCAACCAGGATATTGCTGTCAGCAGAAGAAGTACTGTCTGAATCAGTCGCTCCTTTTCCATCTTCTTCTGATGTATCTGTTTCTTCGGTTTTGCTCTCTGTTTCTGATTGAAGATATGATTCTGAAACATCACTGATTTCGGAATCAGACGATGATTCTGCACTGTCAGAGCCGTAGGCCGCCAGCAAGGCAATCATGCAGGTCAAAAGAAATAATGGAATCATTCGCTTCATACATTCCTTCTTTATTTTCAATATCGCCTCGCCTCCTTTTTGCTCAGCCTGTTTACGAGATAGTCCCGACAGTCCAGCTTTTTCTGCTCGATATGAATGCAGTTCAGCAAATCCCTCCGGCTGTTTTGCAGTAGTAACAATAACTCTCTATCCCGGCTCTCTTTCCGTAACAGGAAACAGTGGGAAATCATTTCATCCCCAAATCCAATGTCCCTGAGGTTTTCATAAAAGCACTGATCCTCATTATTCGCTTCCGGCATGGCTGCTCACCTCCCTCGATACTTCTATTTTATAATGTAGTAGAAGCATCGGCAAATACTTAGTTTCTATTTCTGGTTATTCTTGATAGGAATATCTGTGTGAGCTACAATAGGCTCATAACAGATTTGATGGAATCAGATAGGAAATGGAGATATCATTATGGCACTGAGAGTTACTCTCCTTATTAAAAAAGACGGACACTTCATACACCAAAATATCTTGGTGCTAATAAAAGTTCTGCAATGTCCTTTTTTATTATCACTACACCATTTTTTACACCAAAATATAAGAATTTATAAGAAAATATTCGGTGTTTGAAAATTTTCCCGATCGCCGCAAACCCGCATAAATCCTACATTCTTCGGGGGTTCCAAAAACTTTTTTCAAAAAATTAGTACTCATCTCTTGACAGTGCTAACAATTTGGTGTATAACCAGTATAACAACTAAAACAAGTGCGCATACTACTAATCAATCAGTATATGCCACACATTATAAAGGAGGAATTTATTATGTTAAGACCCAGCATTTACGCAGACAATTTTGTAGAGAATATTTTTGACGACTTTTTCCGCGATCCTTTCTGGAACACCAGCGGCGTCCGCAGTGTCAACCAGATGAGCACCGACATTCAGGACTGCGGCGACAGCTACCAGATCGAGATGGATCTTCCAGGATTTGCCAAAGAGGATGTCCGTGCGGAGTTAAAGAATGGATATCTAACGATCCGGGCCAGCCGCACCAACTCCAACGAGGAGAAAGACGAAAAGCAGCGCTACATCCGCAAGGAGCGCTACTCCGGCCACTATCAGAGAAGCTTCTATGTGGGCGACGCCGTAAAGCAGGAGGACATCCAGGCGAAGTTCACCGATGGCGTCCTGACGCTCCAGGTTCCGAAGAAAGAAAAACAGCCCGAGGTTGAGGAATCGAAGTATATCCAGATCCAGGGCTGATCCGCCACCCCCATTTCTTTACTATATACTTTTCTCTCCGCAAGACGGCTTCCCCACATCCGGGGAAGCCGTCTTTCCATACATATAATCTATCATCCCACGAACAGAACCGGTCACCTTAAAGTACACTCCTCTTCTCAATGAGTAACACCTCCCGGTATCCGTACTGATATTTCGAAAAATCCTTATGCATTTTCTTTGACCTTTTGATTTTGATCACTTCCTTATAAAGGCGATTTCCCCGATATCAATATATAAATTCTGATGTTAAATGTTACGTCTTTAACCCAAGTATAGGCTGTACCCAAGCAGAAAAACGTTTCAATGCTAAATCTGCATCCTTATTATTTCCTGCCATCTGATGGAAACTATGCTGCATATGTCCTACTAAGTCTAATTTGACCGGCACACCCGCCTGATTTGCTATATCAGCAAGAACCACCGCCTCTCCAACAAGAGTTTCATATCCTCCTGTCTGTATATAGATTGGCGGAAATCCCATCATCTGTTCCGGCTTCAAATACATAGGTGCTAAATGAGGATCTTTCACATTAATCCCATTTGCCTTTAATCCTTCGCCAAACGGACGAACCCATTCCCTTGAATTCAAAATATCTGTCTGGTTATTTTCATAAGTTTCACTTGTAGCCATCGTATCAAGCCACGGACTGATTGGCATAGATGCAGCCAACATAGGTAATCCTCTTTCCTTAATTGTAAGAGGAACAGACAGGGATAATGCTCCGCCACAGGAATCCCCGGTAATTGCAATATGCTCTGGCTCATACCCATTTTCCAAGAGCCACTCATACACTTTCATCATGTCTTCCAACGGTGTCGGCCAGGGATATTCCGGAGTAAGATGGTAATTTACGATTAATCCTCTACAACCGATACTCTTCGCCATATGGGAATAACTCTTACGGCTGGCATACATACTCCCAAATTGGTAGGCACCGCCATGCGCTGCAATCAATACCCTATCTTCTGCACAGCCATGAGGAATCGCCCACATACATTCTACACCATTGGCATCAACAACCTGATAATCCACTTTTTCGGGTTCGCTTGCACAAATTCCCCATTTTTCAAAATAACGCCGAAGTTCTGATAATTCCATCGGGCTTGCCGATATCATATCTGTATAAAAACGCTCAAACTCCAATGCCACCTTTGTTTTCGACTCGTAATCGGGAACCATGTGTATATAATCTCGTTTCATATTCCCTCCGTATTTTGCAATTTGTATCCCATGCTCCATCATAAATGCTCACTGCATTTTTTTAAATATCATAGCCTCCAACAGAGTACCTGACACCCATTCTGTCCATCTCTTTCCGGATTCGATTCATCTCCTCTGTCTTCTGTAAAGGGAGTGATTCCGTCTCATATGACATTCCGAGCCTTTCATATTTGGACGCCCCATAATTATGATAGGGAAGGATATTCAATAAAGGTTTTCCCGGCAGAGAACATACAAATTCCGCCGTTGCTTCCAGATTTTCTTTATCATCATTCAGCGTTGGAATCAAAGGAAATCTAATTACAATTTCCACTCCATTATTCTCACAGTACTCTGCCGCACATCGAATATTCTCTAAAATGATTTTATTATCAACGCCCGTCAATTCCCGATGTCGTTCGGGATTCATACATTTGACATCCATAAAAACCATACCAGAATACAGAATTATCCGTTTCAAATCTTCCCATCTGCCATACCCGCTGGTCTCTATCGCCGTATGAATCCCTTCAGACTGACATAATCTCAATGTCTCCTCCACAAAGTCAGCTTGCATCAGTATCTCGCCGCCGCTCATCGTAATCCCGCCGTTTCCTCGCCGGAAATAAGACCGATAACGCTCTATCTCACCAAGAATTTCCTGCGGCGAGGCAACACGCCCAATCTGTCTGCGGGCTTTCGATGGGCACACGGCAACACACTTCATACAATTGATGCACAGGTTAAAATTTTGCCGGGCAACAGAATCTTCGTTCTCCCATGCAGCTGCCCCATACTCACAGACGTTGACACACGCTCTGCATCCGATACACCTGCTTTTTTCATATGCAAGCTGAACCTTATGTTCCAAACCATACGCATTGCTGCACCATTTACAGCGGAGTGGACATCCTTTTACAAACACACCGGTTCGAATCCCCGGTCCATCCTCCAACATATACTGGCTGATATCAAAAATTACACCCGTCATCTTTTCATCATTCTCCTACAGGTGATGCTCGGTTCGGTTAATAATATCGTTTTGTACGGCTGTCCCCAGATCAGTGAAATACACACTATATCCGGCAACTCTTACCATCAGGGTTGGATATTTTTCAGGATGCTTCTGCGCATCAAGCAGTACATTCTTATCCTGACAGTTGAACTGTACATGGTGAATATGTTCGTCACATAGTGCCGTACGAATCAGGTTGCACATCTTATTGATGCCCTGCCGTTTATAGTGGCTTTCTTCTTTATCCGGAAAGAGTGCATCGATTCCTTCTTTTTTGGCATCGTAGCTTCCCATTTTCCCTCCTATTCTGCAATCAGATCTGTTTTGCTGATCCGCATATTTAATATTGTCCCGTTTGTACACGCGCTATGATTAATTTTTCCGTAAGAATGCAGTGCCGCAAGAGGACCATGCATATCCATATGCTGCTCGGCAGAAAGTGTGTCTGCGAGCGGTGTCAAAGCTTTCCGGCCACTTGGCAGCGCCCAACATTGCTCACCCATTGCAACATTTGTCTGTGTCGGCTGAACTCCCGCAGAAGAATAATTTCCCGCTCTGCCGCATTTTAACGTTGCACAGTACTCCGCACAATCCTGGAGTGCTTTCGAAGTGATATAATCTACTTCATCTATATCGTTGCCATATTTGGGAGCATCCAGACACATCTGACGAATATCTTCGTATCCTTCAAAATCATGTTCCAGTGCTTCCAGCAACTGTTCCATTGTAGCTGATTTATCATCATAAACCAGTTTCTTAACAGCCATCAGAGAATCGCCCATATCGGCAACTCCGGAAAGCATGTAATGAGGTCCGGAATTGAGTATGGCTCCTCCGCTAACGACATCCTTACCTTTCTCAATAGCCCCGGTTGTCATCATGGTAAACAGCGGCATCTGATGCTCTTCCGCCAAAATTTTTTCTGCAACAAGCATATGTTCCTGACACAAATCAATCTGATACCGATACTGTCGCAAAAATGCTTCATAAAACTCATCATAGGTTTTGAAAGTCCGCGGGTCTCCACTCTCACAGCCGATTCTTGTGCCGGCTCCATATCCCGGACACCCTTTCGGCAATATACCATGAGCCAGTGCTTCTGTCAGAAGCCACGGAATATTACAGCATTTGATATTATATTCCTCCATCCACTCAAGCGCGGAATCTACTGTCTCTGTTCCTTTCTCCAGATCTGCCTCAAGATACGGCCACAGCAACTGATCCAAACGTCCCACGTTAATACAGGGGCCGGACGCTTCCACATTCAACATCATAGTATTTAACCATACTGCGTGTAGTGCTTCCGCAAACGTATCCGGCGTATCCCAACAGATTTTTTGAGCCCGATCACCAGCCTCCTTCAATTCTCTGACACGATTCGGATCTTCTTCTTTTGCTGCACATTCATATGCTGCTGCGCGAAGGCGCTCTCCATAAACTTTAATACCTTTGCAAACCTCCATCATATCTGCTTCCACAGTGCGTCTTTCTGTAATCCGGTTCTATAGCCGATCCATGTAGATAGAGCGATCATCACTGCTCCGATTGCAAAGCCAAGTATAATTCCCCATAACCCCGTAAGAAATGTTGTCCCTTCACCAACAAGACCTCCCGTTGGAACCACTGTGATGCTGCAAAAATACGCCATGTAAATTCCGCAAAGCGATAACGTTCCAATTTTTTTCTGTGTAGCATTT
>JAJBTR010000242.1:0-3688 GCA_020860745.1 Lachnospiraceae bacterium
GGATATCAGCTTCCGGCGAAATATGTGATTCATACCGTCGGCCCGGTCTGGAACGGTGGGAAACAAAATGAACCGGAGCTTTTGGCGAGTTGTTACCGTAGTTGTCTTCGTATTGCAAAAGAAAAGCGACTGAATTCTATTGCCTTTCCGGCTATATCCACAGGAATATATGGTTATCCGAAAGACCAGGCGGCAGAGGTAGCTGTGAGAACGATCATCGAAGAAACGAAAGACGCCGACGAGGATTTTGAAGTGATATTGGTTGCTTTTGATGCCGAGAATGAACAGTTATACAATCAGGTGATTCAGAGAGTCGCCATAGGATAGACAGATATGTGCGGTGTGTTTTATATTGATCGGGACTCCGTATTGGAAGTCCGAAAATTTGTAAAGGAAGTCGATCAGAGAATCTCAGTGATGGATTTTTCCGGGGATATCCATCCGACTGATCCGGCACCGGTGATTACCGGCGGCAGGAAAGGGCTCAAACTGTCCTGCCAGCGGTGGGGTTATCCGGGATACCAGAAGTCCGGTGTAATCTTCAATGCGCGGGCTGAATCCGTGCAGGAGAAAAAGCTGTTTCAGAGAGGAATTCGATATCACCGTGCGGTGATTCCGGCAAGGCATTTTTATGAATGGAATGCGCTGAAAGAGAAAAATTTATTCAGCCACGTAGATGGAAAGGTCTTGTATCTGGCCGGATTTTTTGATCTGATGGAGAATGAAGAACGGTTTGTGATATTGACGACAGGCGCGAATAAATCCATGTCCGTGGTACATGACCGGATGCCTCTGGTGTTGGAGGAACCGCAGATCGAGGATTGGATTTTGGATGACAGCAGTACAGAGGAGTTGCTGTGTCAGGTGCCGGGAAATTTGAAGCGGCAGGCTGATTTTGAACAGATGACACTGTTTGCGGATTAGATTATTTTTGCAGGGATGAGATGGAAATTAGAAACGCTGGTATGTGAGGTGTTAAGCAGTGGGAACATTATATTTTACAAGACACGGACAAACCATATGGAATGTTGAGAATAAAATCTGTGGTGCGACAGATATTGCGCTGACGGAACTTGGCCATATGCAGGCAATCGAACTTGGCAAAAGGTTAGCAGAAGCGAAACTCCCGATTGATGAGATTTTGTATTCGCCGTTGGTGCGGGCATCTGAGACGGCCAGACATATTTCGGAGGAAACCGGAATTCCTATGCGGATGGAACCGCGTTTAAAGGAACAGAATTTCGGACGCTATGAGTCTACGCCCCGGGATGGCCTGGAGTTTAAGGCCGCAAAGACACATTTCCTGGATCATTATGATGGTGGTGAGACGATGATGCACCTGTGTCAGAGAGTGTATAATCTGATTGATGATATACGTGCAGGCGATAAGACATATTTACTGGTAGCACACAATGGTATTTCCCGTGTGGTACACTCTTATTTTAACGATATGACAAATGAGGAATTTTCCGCGTTTGGCATAGGAAATTGTGAAATCAAAACCTATATATGGTAAATGATAAATAGTATGAATACTTAAACAGTAAAATGAGAAGTTCATAGTTTCAATACATAAAGCGAAGGAGGACGCATATGAACAAGGTATATGATTTTTTAAAGAAAGCAGAAACTTATTATCTGGCTACCGATGAGAATGGACAGCCGAGGGTGCGGCCATTCGGGACTATTCATGTTTTTGAGGATAAACTGTATATCCAGACGGGCAAGACCAAGGATGTGGCGAAGCAGATTGCTGCCAATCCCAGAGTGGAAATCTGCGCGATGTCCGGTGACGAGTGGATCCGGCTGAGCGGCACCCTGGCAGAGGATGACAGGGTGGAAGCACAGGAGTCTATGCTGGACGCCTATCCCAGCCTCCGGAATATGTATACGACAGGACCGGAAGGAAATACGGCGGTATATTATTTTGCGGAAGGTACGGCGACAATTTCTTCCTTCAGCCATGCGCCGGAAGTGATACAGCTCTGATTTTTATTCAGACTTGATTTCAATAACTGAATTTGAAAGACAGGTTATCAATATGGCAATACAGACAGAAGCCGTTGCCGCTTACAATGTTGTGAAGCCGTTCCATCCGAAACGGAATGCCTGGGTGGGTTACATCATCTGTATGGATGGGATCCGTTATTATTATTCAGGGGATTCCGACGCGACGAAGGAAGCGAAAGCAGTGGACTGCGATGTAGCATTTATTCCAATCGGCGGGACATATACAACGAATGCCCATGATGCGGCGGAATGGGTAAATACGATAAAACCGGCTGTGGTTGTGCCGATCCACTATGGGAGCATCGTCGGGAAAATGCAGGACGCGGATGTATTTAAAGAAAGAGTATCCGACGATATACAGGTAGTGACCAAAATAACAGGCGAATGAATTTGAACGGCGGGATTATTATTTGAAACTTACCCAGTCAGGAAATTCGTTAGCGGTTGGCAAACTTTTTAAATCTACAAGCAGGAGGTATCAATCCATGAAGACACTAATCGCATATTTTTCACTTTCTGGAGCAACAAAAGCGGTAGCGGAGAGAATACAATCTCTGACTGACGGCGACCTTTTCGAAATCAAAGGAAAAAAGAATTATGGCAGCTACGCAAAAGCCATTGCCATCGGCGGCAAGGAGATTGCGACAAGGGAATTGCCGGAAGTAATCACTCACGTAGAAAATTTTGATTCTTATGATCGTATTCTGCTCGGTTTCCCGGTTTGGTATGGCACCTGCCCGCGCCTGATCCGGACATTTGCGCGTGAGTACGATTTTTCAGGCAAAGAAGTATATGTTTTCTGCACCAGTGGCTCATCAGGCCCGGAGAAGTCCCGGAAAACGGTTGCTGAGATTTGCAAAGGTGCGAAAGTTGGCTCCACCATCCGCATTAGTGATCAGAGTGATGATGAGATAAAAGATTGGCTTGGCATCCGGAAATGATGAGAAAATTTCAGGAGGGACCACGCTGCACATCATCGAAAGAGGAATTGTATGTGAAGCGACCGGATGGGTCACTTGTGATAGGAAAGTAAAGAACCATATATTTGAGGTGCAACGGTGTCAATGCAGATTGATGGAGTGCAGATAAACGTATATCACCACGGTGATAACGGTGCCTGTATCTATGTGGGAGAATCTGAAAAAACAGGCGAGAATGCGGATTGGCTGGATGAACTTCTGGCAAGAGAAGCCGGGGACATGGAATATAACCTGATCGTATTTGAAATATCTGATTGGAATTCACAGCTTTCGCCGTGGCCTGCGAGACCTGCTTTTGGAGATGAGGCATTTGGAGGCAGAGGTTCGAAGACATGCACCTGGCTGGTGGAGAAATGTATCCCGGAGTTAAAAGTGGGCGGGTTTATTCCGAAAGATGCGCGCCAATATATAGCGGGATATTCACTTTCCGGGCTCTTTTCACTCTGGGCACTTCTGGAATCAGATGTATTTGATGGAGCTGCGTCTTGCTCCGGATCCTTGTGGATTGACGGCTGGATGGATTATATCCGTGGTAAGAACATTGTGAGAGATGTAAATATCTACCTGAGCCTTGGGAGTAAGGAAGAACGGACAAAGAATCCGTTGATGTCAATGGTCGGTGAATGTACGAGAGAAACATATGAGTTGTTGAAGAGAAATCCGGCTGTAAAAAAGACAGTTTTGCAGTGGAACAAGGG
>JAJBTR010000242.1:3698-15106 GCA_020860745.1 Lachnospiraceae bacterium
ATGCGCGGCTGGTGAAATGGATTGGGTGGCTTTTTCGATCGCAGGAGCGGAGGCAGTAAAGATAATGAGAATTTTGATGCTTGGAAACAGTTATATTTTTACAAATGACATGCCTAAGATGCTGGCGGAACTAACCGGAGCGGAAGTGGCACATCACACACGCGGCGGTGCCCGCCTGGCAGAACAGCTAAATCCGGAAACAAAGCTGGGTGCAAAGACGCAGAAGGTATTGGTGGAAGAACACTGGGATTATGTGGTGTTGCAGGAGATGAACAATGCACCGGTGACAACCAGAGAAAAATTTCTCCAATCTGCCGTGGCGCTCTGTAAACAGATTCATGCAGCAGGTGCGAAGCCGGTTTTGTATTTGACATGGGCATATCAGAAGAATGGTGTCCAGATGAAAAAGTCTGGTCTGGATTATGATGAAATGTATCAAGGTCTGCAGGATGCATACCGCAAGGCAGCGGTTGCCGGTGATGCGTTGCTTGCAGATGTAGGTACAGCGTTTTATCAGCATAACGTGAATCGAAATTTATATGCGGATGATGGAAGCCATCCGAATGAGGAAGGATCCAGACTGGCGGCAGAGATAATCGCCGAAGTGATTATGGATGATTATAAAAGCGGGAGTATTTTATGAAGCCAAAGTCAGAAATAAGCCTGGAATTGTATCAGAAACTGTTGGACAGAGGATATCAGGAAAGATTCTGTGATCTGGTTACGCAGAACCTGAACACGGACTTCACGGCACAGAGAATGATATTTTATCTTTCCCATTACAGTGAACTTCCGGAGGGAGAAATCGTGGATGAAATGCTGGCGATTTTGAGTGACCGGAATATGATTATGCAGAAGAAGCAACTGGAACATAGCAATGCGGTATACAATGAGTATCTAAACAGCAGGAAGACAGAGGACTGATTATCATGGATCATCTTCGCTGTGTCGTGGAGCGAATTACATATCAGAATGAGACGAACGGTTTTTCCGTGATCAAATGCCGCGCAAAGGGCTACAATGATCTGGTTACCGTTGTCGGCAACATGCCGGATGTCCATGTCGGCTCCGTCCTGACGATGGAGGGGCAGTGGCGGGTTGACCGGAAGTTCGGCAGGCAGTTCTCTGCAGAAAAATGGGAGGAGACCCTTCCCGCGACGACATACGGGATTGAAAAATATCTCGGGAGCGGCTTGATCAAAGGCGTTGGTCCAAAGTTTGCGAAACGTATCGTGCAGAAATTCGGCAAGGACACACTGGAGGTCATTGAGACTGATCCGGACAGCCTGATCCAGGTGGAAGGAATCGGGAAAAAGCGGGTAGAGCAGATCAAGAAAGGCTGGCAGGAACAGCGGGAAATCAAAAATATCATGCTTTTTCTGCAGAGTAATGATGTCAGCACTGCCCATGCCGCGCGGATTTATAAAACTTACGGAAATGACAGTATTAAAATTGTGGAAGAAAATCCTTACCGTCTGGCGGATGATATCTGGGGGATCGGGTTTAAGACTGCGGATCAGATCGCGACGAAGATGGGAATTGAAAAGGATCGTTTCATCCGTCTGCGGAGCGGAATTCTGTATAGCTTAAATAAGCTGTCGGAGAGTGGCCATTGTTATGCCGTCCGGGAACAGCTGATAGGGACGGCGGCGAAGCTGTTGGATGTGGATGAGCCGGAACTCGAGATGACGCTGGATGAAATGATGCGGACTTCCGATGTGATTATTGACAAGGTGAGCTCGATAGGGCGACAAGGTGAGCCCGACAGGGCGAGAAGGCACCCTGGGGTGGAGGGTGGTCTGGACCATAAGGTGAGCTCGGCGTCAGACAAAAGCAATGAGATTCAGGAGGATGCCATCTATCTTCCGCCTTTTTATTTTTCTGAGACCGGGTGTGCAAAGCGTCTTTTGAAATTACTGGCGTCGGAGCGCAACACAAAACTCGATGCAGATAAAGTCATGGAGCGCGTGGCGCAACATTCAAAGATTACTTATGATGAGGTGCAGCTTGAAGCGATCCGCCAGGCAGTATCTTCCAAAGTGATGGCTCTGACCGGCGGCCCCGGCACCGGAAAGACAACGACCACGCTCGGCATTATTTCCGCATACCGGATGGCGGGATGCAGGATCCTCCTGGCGGCGCCGACCGGCCGCGCGGCCAAGCGGATGTCGGAGGCGACCGGGATGGAGGCAAAAACCATCCACCGTTTGTTGGAATATTCTCCTGCAGACGGCTACCAGAAGAATGAGGAAAACCCTCTCGAGGCGGATGTCCTGATTCTGGATGAGTGTTCCATGATCGATATCATGCTGATGTACAATCTGTTAAAAGCACTGCCGGATTCTATGACGCTGATACTGGTGGGGGATACGGATCAGCTCCCCAGCGTGGGTGCCGGGAATGTCTTAAAAGATATCATTGCATCCGGAAGCGTCCCGGTTGTTCGCCTGACCAGGATTTTCCGTCAGGCACAGGGCAGCCGGATTATTATGAATGCCCACCGGATCAATCACGGTGAGATGCCGGATCTACGCGGCGGGAAGAATTCGGATTTCTTTTTTGCGTCGGAGGAGACGAACGAAGATACGGCGGCAGCTCTGGTAAAATACTGCACACAAAACTTGCCCCGGTATTACCATGCGGATGCACTTCGGGATATCCAGGTGCTCACGCCAATGCAGAGGGGAATCTGCGGGGCGGCAAATTTAAATCAGCTTCTGCAGGAAGCTTTGAATCCATCGGGGATTTACCTGCGGCGCGGAGGGACGCAGTACCGGCTCCGCGATAAGGTTATGCAGATTCGGAACGATTATGATAAGGACGTGTTTAACGGTGATATCGGAATCATCGTCCGGGTGGATACGGAGGACACGGAACTGACGGTGGACTTTGACGGCAGGGAAGTGGTCTATGACGTGACGGAACTGGATGAGCTGGTGCTTGCCTACGCTACGACAATTCATAAGGCGCAGGGTTCCGAGTACCCGATTGTCGTGATGCCGTTTACTATGAGCCATTACGTTATGCTGCAGAGAAATCTTCTCTATACCGGCGTCACGCGGGCAAAAAAGATTTTGGTATTGATCGGGGAGAAGAAAGCGGTTGCCTATGCCGTCCGTAATGAGACAACCACCGCGAGGAATACCAAGTTGGCGGAACGCCTGCAGGAGATGCCGGAAGTTGTGAACCAGAACAGAGGAGTACCATCGGGGAGTGCGAACAATGCACGCAGCAAAAGTAGTGTTGTGTACAGGATGTCGGAACAGGAGAGAGAGCAGTTAAAAGTTGCGGAACCGGATATTGTATATGGCGACAACCTGTTTGCGCGGCTTGCGCAATCAAAGTTTCGGAGCAGTTTCTCTCTTAATTCCAATGACCGGGTATATGTAAAAGAGAAAGGGATGGATACCATCCAATCCCATGCGCAGGACTTTGTGCAAAAGAGGCTTGCCCCGGCAGAGATCCCGAATGATGGGAAGCAGACGCCGATGAAAGGGCATCCGGTGTTTATCGCACAGCATGCGACAGCGACCTGCTGTCGGGGATGCCTGGAGAAGTGGCATAAGATTCCGAAAGGCTGTGAGCTAACGGAGAAGCAGCAGGAGTATGTGGTGGATGTGCTGATGGAGTGGATAGAGCGGCAGATGAGTAATGCCGATACGAACAGATAGAGGTTTGTCCTATTTAGAATTTATCGGCGGATAGTCCACTCCTGCCTTTGCCGCCTGTGTATGCTGGTCTTTCCGCGGGATATGATATACACGTCCGTTGCGGCGGAAATTATACCCGGTCTGGTGGAAGTGGAACGGGACGTCATATTCCACACACTGGTTCATGGTATTTAAGACCCAGCCAAAATCACAGACCCTGGCGTCATCGCCGGATTCCCCACCGCAGGAGACCAACTCAATTTCAGAATGATATTCCTTCAGCCAGGGGCGGATGTTGACTGCCTCGAGCATCGGTTCATGGATGATCTCTTTGTGGCGGATCGGAAGTTCAAGAAATATGGGAAGCCTCCGGTTTGCCATCTGCTGGTTTTCACAGGTGCAGCAGATATGCACGTTTTCATAGCCGTCTCCCCAGTCGCCCGGCAGGCTGACATGGAAGCGCTCCGGCCGCTTGGTAATAAAATAGAACTCCAGATCCGACCGCTCCCGCATCATCGCCCAGGCATCTATGCGCCAGTCATCGGCCGCCGGGTGGAAGAAATCAGATGTGAAGCAGGTATAGACATACTCGCCGTCCGGCTGTAACTTATACTGCTTCTGGCGGTTCTTTTTGATCGGCAGGTCAAAGGACGCGGTCTTTTTGACAACGGAGGCGTCCTTTCCGAATTCAGCATCACGTCTGTAGACATAACATTTGGAGCACCCTGTACTTACTTTGGTGCAGCCATGCCACGGATTCCACGTTGCCATTTGTAAGACACCTCCTCCCGAAGTTTATTCGTCTACCTGAAAAATCATCTCCACCGAAACATTCAGGTAAGCGGCCAGGCGAAGCGCCATTTCAATAGACGGATTACGGCGGCCGCATTCTATGTTGCTGATACTTTTCCGGCAGGAGCAGACTGCCGCTGCCAGCTCGTCCTGATTCAGATGTTTTTCTGTGCGTATTTCCTTTAACTGATTTTTAATAGCCATTATGGAGCACCTCTCATTTTGTCTGGTAAATACGGAAATTCCCCTTGACAATTACACAGAATTTCCCTTGATATAACCAGTCTACCTTTTTTGGTGTCCCATAAAAAGGACTTGTTCGTGCTTATCCGACTACCTTTCCAAACACCAGGAAAGAATCCTGTTTTCTTACGCGAATCGGATTGTATTCTTTGTTTAATGAGATCAGGTAATTCCCGTCTTTTGTGCTCATCATCTTTTTACAATAAGCATTTCCATTGTGGTAAAAAATACCGATCTCCCCGTTTTCTACCTGCCGGGTCGGCTGTACAAATACAATCTGCCCGTCAATAAACCGCGGTTCCATACTGTTCCCTTTGATCCGCACCCCGAACTCAGCGCTGGGAGGCACCTCCGGTCCGACTTCGATCATCGTATAATCATCGCTGTCCAGGAACTCACCGCGGCCGGCGGAAGCGGGAAGGTCAAACAGCTTAATTTCCCGGATGAACGGAATCACGGTCGTTTCTTTTTTCCGGTATTTGTCTGAGGATTCCAGCAGGCTGATATATTCCAATGCCCGTTCGCGTCCTTCTTCATTCAGCCCGGCAAGCGGGTCTTTTTCCCTGCAGTATCCGATAAACTCATTATAAATGTCTGTGATGTCCAGAATCTTACACAGGGCAAGAAATTGTACGACGTTCGGCAAGCTGGTATTCTTTTCCCAGGAACTGACCGCTGTATTGCGGACAGTAACGCCATAATTTGTTAATGCCGCGGCCAGCTCAATCTGGGACATTTTCTTCTCTTTTCTGTGGGCAGCAATGATCCTGCCGAATGATTCCATAATAGCCTCCATTTCCCGGGGTGTATCGTTCACTTTTCCTCTCCGGAGATAAAATGTTTCCGGGGTGTCCTGTTTCTATATAGAGTATATACAATTTTTCTGGATTCTACAAGGGAAAATTCCGAATTTAAACTAAATGGGAACTATGTTTCCCTTGATTTCTCCTGAAAATGGATTTATAATGTGCCTACACAGAACACGAACAGATGTTCGAGATTCGCGTTATGTAAGAGTAAGGAGGCGGTATCCGATTATGAGAACGATTTTACATTCTGATATGAATAGCTGCTATACACAATTCAAGTTGTTATGGAAATATATTGTGACCCGGACGGCGAAAGAGCGTTCTTATTATCGTTATGTGAATGGGGAAAGAGTGAAATATACAATTCACCCGCAGCTTGGAGAGAAAGCTCCTCATAATGGACATGTAATCTACAGTCTGGATTTTGATGTGACGCCGCATCAGCTCCGGCATACCTATATCACGAATCTGATCCATGCCGGTGTGGATCCAAAAACGGTGCAGTTATCTGGCAGGGCATGAAAACAGTAAAATTACTATGGATATCTATGCAAAGGTGAAGTATAACAGACCGGAGCAGCTGATCGGCAGCCTAAAGGTGCCTTATATCGCAGTGCGGCGCGCCTGGCGAGCGGAGAATAACCGGCCGGAAATATCCAATATTTTAAAAACGCCGACGGCGCGGAGGAATATCCCGATCCCGAAATGCCTTGATGATTGCCTTCGGGAAGAACAGAAAAAATCCATATCGAAATTTGTTATAGCTGACAGTAATGGGCAGCCGTTATCCTTGTCGCAGTATCGGAGACTGTGGAAGTATTTGTAATGTTGGGATAGCGTTGTAGGAAAGTAAGTGGGTGGAAAAGCGGAGCAGCTTGGATGAATAAGCTGTTCCTTTGCTGCCGGGAGATTCTGCATAAGAAAATATCTCCGTCATCCCATTGAAATCTCCGTCATTTTAGTATAAAATGACGGAGATAATTTAAAAAACAAGGAGATAATTATGAGGATATTTGATTATATAAAAGAGCCGGAAAAACTCTTAACACCTGAAATCGTCCAAATGGTTGGAAGTATTCATGAGCACAAGGGAAAACAGGAATTGTTTCTCGAAGCGAATATGGATGAACTAAAAACCTTGTTAGAAGTTGCGCTGATTCAGAGTACCGGTGCATCCAACCGAATTGAAGGTGTTTACACTACAGACAAACGATTGGAAGAATTGGTCAGTCAAAAGGCTGAACCAAGAAACCGTTCAGAGCAGGAAATCGCTGGATATAGAGAAGTACTTTCCACGATACATGAAAGCTACGAGTATATCAATCCAAGACCTAATATTATTCTGCAGCTTCATCGTGATTTGTACTCCTATGCTGGTTCGGGTGGAAACTATAAAAATTCTGATAATGTAATTGCTGAAACAGATGCAGAAGGACACCAGAAAACAAGATTTATTCCAGTTCCTGCGTTTCAGACCTCAGATGCGATGGAAGAACTATGCAGCCGGTTTTTACAGGCCTGGGAAGCAGATCATATTGATAAACTGATTTTGATTCCGATGTTTATTCTGGACTTTCTCTGCATTCATCCTTTCAATGATGGAAACGGTCGTATGAGCCGACTGTTGACCCTTCTGCTGTTTTATAAAGCGGGATATATTGTTGGTAAGTATATCAGTGTGGAAATGCTGATTGAAAAAACCAAAGAAACCTATTATGAAGCATTACAGGCGAGTTCGGCTGGCTGGCATGAAAATGCAAACAGCTATGAGCCTTTCCTGAAATACTATCTTGGTATTATGCTGAAAGCCTACAATGAATTTGAAAGTCGTGTGGAACATCTGAAAACCCATACTCTTTCTAAACCGGAAAGGATCAGGGCTATGATCGACCAGAAAGTAGGAAAAATCACAAAGAAGGAAATCATGGAAGCCTGTCCGGACATAAGTAAGACAACAGTTGAGCGTACTCTTACGGACCTGGTTAAGAGTGGTTATATTGCAAAGGTCGGTTCAGGACCGGCAACTGCTTATGTCAGAATTTGAGGTATAAAAAAATGAAGGACGCGAGCTCTGTTTCAACAGAAAAAGATTTATCGATTTTTGAAGTTTTATTCCCAAATTTATTCCCAACGTGTTAATATGATTTTGGTTGGGCATAAAGTTGGGAAAAGGTAAGAATAAAGGTGAGAATAAAACCTTGATGAACGCCATAACAGGACTTGGTGATGCCTTACGGCTCCATTTTTCCTGTTAATGAAGTGGTCAAAATTGGCCTTTACCCTCGAAAAAGCCAGTAAAATCAAGGAAAAACGGGACAAAGTTTTATTCAATACGGTCTCAAGGCGGTTCGTCGCGCACCTTAGTTCTCAAAACGTTAAGTGAGATAGGAAATCTTCGATTTCCGTAATCGAACTTATGCTGTGTATAATCGTCCCGAAAAAAGGACTTGCAAAACCCGGAAAAGCCAGTGTTATGGGGGTGTCCATAAAACGGTTTTCCGGTTTAATGGTTCAGGCATGATTTTACGGTCATGCCCGAACCTCTTTCATCAGTTCATCTAGCGGGATATATCCAATCAGATCATACTCGATATGGACTTCCTGGCGGCGTTTCCCGCTGCTCTTATCCGGCTTGCCGATATAGATAGCCTGTATCATTTCTCTCACGTTGTAGGGTGTCAGTTCTTCAGCATCGGCATTCTTTTTCGCTTTCCGGATAAACTGTTCAAGGTTGTCAATTTTCTGTTCCTGCACTTCGATTTTCTGATTCAGTTCAAGGATGGTCGCTTTCAATCCATTCTGTTCAGCCTCATAGTTTTCGCTCATCATTGCAAACCGTTCGTCTGTCATTTTCCCGGAAACATTATCCTCATAAATCCGGATAAACAGGGCATCCAGTTCTCTGACCCGTTTGGGGAAGCGCAATCCCCCGCAAGTTGCCAGTCAGTCAAACCGTGAAAACGGGTTTGTGTCTGACGAGGCGATACTTGCTCTCGAATAGTTTTGAAACCTCCTCCTACTTTATAGATGGGGACGGATACGAGTGTAACTCGTTAAAAAAGTTCCCTCTATATTTCTTATGGGGACGGATAAGTGCCGATTTGGCCGAAGATTTTGAAAAAGTTCACAAAAAATTCACAAATAAAATTAGCCGTATCGAGAGAATCTCGACACGACTAATGTATGAAAAAGATATTAAGCCGTTAGTGCAAGTGCATAAATGCTTCTTTGTTTTGTCTGTTGACCCATTACAATGATGTTTGGTTTTAATTACTTCAAAACATTATACTGACTGTCATCCACCGGCTCAAGCCACTCGCTCGACCCGTTTTCCCCCGGCACTTCTACGGCCAGATGGGAGAACCAGCTGCCAGGTGCGGTTCCGTGCCAATGCTTCACACCGACCGGGATGTTGATGCAGTCGCCGGGCTTCATCTCCACAGCGTCCTTGCCCCACTCCTGATAATAGCCGCGTCCGGCCACACAGATCAGAATCTGACCGCCGCCTTTGTCTGCGTGGTGAATGTGCCAGTTGTTGCGGCAGCCCGGCTCAAAAGTCACATTGAAAATGCCGACCTGACTGGTTGACACAGGAGCGAGATAACTCTGGCCGATAAAATACTGTGCAAAGGCATCATTCGGCTCGCCTATTGGGAATATTATTTCAGCAGTATGAGCCGTCTTTGCATCAGTGGGAGCTGCGGCATCGTCTGTCCAAATCTCCTTTGCCATGTTGAACACAGCCCAGCCCTTTGGCCAGCCAACGTAAAATGCAGCGTGGGTGATAATTGCCGCGATTTCTTTTTTTGTCACGCCGGCCTTCTTCGCGTTTTCCAAATGATACTTCAGAGAAGAATCTGTAATGCCAGAGGACATCAGTGCTACCACTGTGATGCTGCAACGTGTCTTGTGGTCGATATCCTGATTATTCCAGTTCTCGCCAAAAAGAATGTCATCATTAAAGTGAGCGAAATCCGGCGCAAACTCGCCAAGAGAGTTACGTCCTGCTGTCTGTACAATTTTTTCCATCATCGATTTCCTCCAATCTTCAGATTTTCTGATTTCCGGTTGACCATACATGGTTTTCTTTCGCAGCGGCGGCAGTGTTCTGCGCCATCACGCCCACCAGTGCATGGGGAACATAAGGCTCTTCCAGCCAGGCAAGTTCTTCGTCAGACAGTTGTAAATCAACTGCCTTTGCTGCGCCTTCGATATGGTGCAGTTTGGTGGCGCCCACCACAGGGGATGTCACTTTCGCCAGCAGCCACGCGAGGGAAACCTCTGTCATAGACACCCCGTGGCGTTCTGCCAGTTCCGCCACGCGTTCGATGATTACGGCATCCTGCGCCTCAGTAGCATCGTATTTGAACTTTGCATAGCTGTCCTCCTGAAGGCGTTTGGAGGTTTCTCCCGGATGTCTGGATAAACGTCCGCTGGCTAATGCACTGTATGGTGTCATTGCGATGTTATCTGCCCGGCAAAGCCCCGCCATTTCCCGCTCCTCCTCACGGAAAATCAGGTTATAGTATCCCTGAACGGAGACGAATTTTGTAAAGCCGTTGGCTTCTGCCAGCGCATTTGCCTTTGCAAGCTGCCAGGCAAAGCAGTTGGAGATACCGATATACCGGGTCTTCCCTGCCTTGACCGCCTGGTTCAGGCCATCCATAATGTCATATAGGGGCGTTTCGTAGTCCCACATATGATAAATATACAAATCCACATGATCCATACCGAGGTTTTCCAGGCTCTTGTCGATCATTCGCTGGATGTGCTGCTGGCCGCTGATCCCCGCCTTGATTTCATCCTGGGTGCGCGGCAGAAATTTTGTTGCAATAACCACATCATCTCGCTTTGCGAAATCCCGCAGCGCACGGCCTACATACTGTTCGCTGGTGCCGCTCTGGTAGGCGATGGCCGTATCAAAGAAGTTGACGCCAAGCTCCAGCCCTCTTTTGATAATCTCACGGGAATGTTCCTCGTCAATCGTCCAGCTGTGCTGACCATTCGACGCATCCCCAAAGCCCATGCATCCCATACAAATGCGGGATACCTGTAAATCCGAATTTCCTAACTGAATATACTGCATTTCGTCCTCCTCAAATCAATGATTTGCCCAGGCAGTATGCCTGCTCCGGGTATTTGCTTCGCTTTGTCATCCCCGGCGTTCCGCAACCCCGGCCTAAAACCTCACCGCAGTTCTCCAGGTTCAGATAGCGGACAAGGGTTTTATAGTGTGCCTCCAGAGTGTCAAATGTCCAGTTATCGCTGTTCCACGCGACAGCCAACAGAGCAGACTTCATATGTTTTCGTTGAATACTGCTGTTGAAAGCGCATAAGCGGTCGATCAGCGTTTTTAACTGTGCCGTCATCCCATAATAATAAAGTGGCGTGACAAACACCATCATATCCGCCTTAAGGATTTCCGCCCTTATCTGCTCCATCTCGTCTTTCTGCACACAGGGTCCTTCATAGCCGCAGCTTACACAGCCGGTGCAGGGAGCGATATGTGCATGGGCGGCATCAATGATGCGCACAGTGTGTCCGCTTTCCCTGGCACCGTCGGCGAACCGCTCTGCCAGGAAATTGGAAGAACCATTCCGGTTCGGGCTTCCTTCTAATACCACGATGTTCATTGAATACCTGCCTTTCTGTTATCGTCCGATCTGCTTTCCTGCCCGGTAAGCCTCGTCCATTGCCTTTGTTCCAAGGACATCGCCTTTTTTCCAGACCCCTTCGCCCCAGATCACAGGATTGACGTGGTTCCCAAGATAGTCAAAAATGTCCACCAAGTCTGTGGCTGTGCGTTTCAGTCCCGCCTTTCCGTCATGCCCGGTGACGATTACGTATACTTCCTTGCCACCGAGTCCCTGCCATTCCGGGAGCAGACGGTCGATGAAAATCTTCATCTGTCCGC
>JAJBTR010000200.1 GCA_020860745.1 Lachnospiraceae bacterium
GACAGAGACCGTGATCTGATCCGGCGGAGATGGCCGGAAATGAGTTTTAAGGAGAAATGCCGTTATATCTGGTCCTATTACAGGTGGTATATCGTCGTCGGCGTTGTTCTTTTGGCTTTTGCCGTGTTTTTTGTGCGGGATATCGTATCGCAGGATGCAGAAGAGGCATTTTACGTGATGGTACTGGATGGTGATCTGGATACGGAGGACATTGCTGATT
This sequence comes from Lachnospiraceae bacterium, assembly GCA_020860745.1. GTDB lineage: Bacteria > Bacillota > Clostridia > Lachnospirales > Lachnospiraceae > Eubacterium_I. The sequence continues at coordinate 221 of JAJBTR010000200.1, forward strand.
TGAAGGAACTGCTTTCTGCGGAGCTGGAGATTGATACGGAGGAATATGAACTGGTGATCGAGACAGCATATTCCGATCAGAACAGTACGATGCAGACGGAGGCGACGGTTGCGACTTATATGCAGTCCGGGCGAGTGGATTTGCTTCTGGCTCCGGAGGACAGGTTTAATACATATGCGGCTACCGGATATCTGCAGGCGCTGACGGCTGACGGCTACGAGGAACTGCTGGAAGGAGTTGCAGAGGAATGCCTATTCTGGGCGGAACAGGTGGATTACAGTTCAGGTGGGGCTGTGACGGAGATTCCGGCAAATCCTCATGAACAGACGGATGAGTCAGAATGTTATGGGATTTATCTGACGAATGACTTCCTTGAGGGAATGGTGGCTGGCATTATGGTTAATGCTCCTCACGGAGAACAGGCGGCGGATGGCATGCGCGTTTTCCTGGAATACTGAAGATGTCTGTGCCGGGGAATGACTGCCGGTTGCGCGGAGCACCGCAGGGCAAATCTGCTGCAGAGCGATACTTTATTGTAATTCTGTATATATTGGCGTACTGCCTGATATATAAAATAATTCTATCCGGGTGTAAAAGGACACCCGAAATTTCATCCAAGAAAGGAGAGGTAACATGAAAAAAAGAATTGTGAGTCTGACATTGGTTGGCGTGTTAGCGGCAAGCCTGCTGGCCGGATGCGGAAGCAGCAGCTCTTCCTCCGACACAACAGGAGACACCAGTGCGGCGGAGGAGACGACGGAGACATCTTCTTCCTCCGATTCAGATCTGGATCCGGAACTGGTAGCGGCTGTGGAGGCGATCGCAGATGTGGGCTACGAAGGGGAAGCTGTGGATCTGACTTTCTGGGGTCTGTCTTCGCGTCAGGATGGTCTGGAGGGGCTGACTGAGATCTTCAACGAGGCGAATGAGAACATCAACGTAACGGTAGCCTGCTATGACACAGATGGTATCAAGGATGCCTGCAAGACGGCGGCGCAGTCCAGTTCCATGCCTTCTATGTGGTTTAACTGGGGCGGTTCCCTTGGACAGTATTACGTGGATAACGGTGTTACTTATGATCTGACCGCTTATGCGGAAGAGAACGGCTGGTCTGACACATTCAACTCCGGCGTGCTGAGCCTGTGCACGCTCAGCGATCAGGTATGCGGATATCCTACATCCTATAATGTACTGGGTATCTACTACAGAACCGACATTTTTGAACAGTATGGTCTGGAAGTGCCTGCCACCATCGAAGAGTTTGAAGCGTTATGCGACACATTGCTTGAAAACGGAATCACTCCGATCTCGACAGCTGGTCTGAACGGCTGGCATGTGATGCGTCTGATCGAGCAGCTGATTGAGTATACAGCAGGTGCTGATCTTCATGATGAGCTGCAGGCGATGACCACAAGCTGGGATTGCGACGCAGTTGTGGAAGCTCTGACCATTTACCAGACTTACTGTGAGAGCGGATATTTCCCGGATGGTTTCGTTACCGCGAACCCGGATGACACTTACATGGCATTTGCTATGGGTACCTGCGCGATGGATGTACAGGGACAGTGGTATGACGCTGCTCTGAATAACAATGGCGCGGATGTTTCCGTAGTCAGCTGGTTCCCGTTCCCCAATGGCACAGGCCGTGTATCTGCTTTTGCAGAGATGGTTCAGTTCAGCGCGGACCTGACCGACGACGAGCTTGAGGCCGCTATGCTTTACACGCAGTTCATGAACTCTGTTGAGGCAACTGACCTTTATCCGAATGATTATAATCTTCCGCTTCCGCTTAATGATGCTGAGATGCCTGACGCTGAGACCCAGCCGAACGTTGAGTCTCTGCTGAACTACAGCTCTGAGTATGGCACATTCACCATTACCGATCAGGCGTTCCCGTCTGAGGTTGCAGATGTATTGTTTAATTGCCAGGATGCGATTGCCGGCGGCAGCATGACACCGGAGGAAGCAGCCACCCAGATTCAGGCGGCAATTGAGGATTACCAGGCTGCCAACTGACAGGGAAACCTACAGTAGTGACAGAAATTAAATATAGTCTGCTTTAGGGCAGACTTCAGGCAGAAGGGCATGCATGTCATGAGTTGGTAGTGTATGGCACGCGTGCCTTTTTCACCGGAAAAAATACGAAGAGAAGGAGGTAGAGTAGAAAAATGGTAAAAGCAAAAAGAAACTATTCGCCTTATCTGTTTATGCTGCCAGTGCTGATCATTTATTTATCGGTAATTATATTTCCGATATTTTATTCCCTTTGGATCAGCCTGCGAAGCGGTACCGGGATCGGGACAATGGATTTTGTCGGACTGGCCAACTACAAAAAACTGGCGCAGGACAGTGTTTTCTGGCTGTCCCTGAGGCATACGATCGTCTGGATTGTCCTTACAATCTGCGTCACGATGACGGTATCGCTGGCGCTGGCTGTGCTGCTGAACAATAAGTTTCCCGGCAGAACGGTGTTCCGTACTCTGTTTTATGCTCCGAGCGTTATCGCCATGATAGCCGTGGGTATTATCTGGAGATGGATTTATAACCCGCAGATTGGTTTTATCAACCAGTTTTTTCAGGCGATCGGGGTTAATTTCTCCCAGACGTGGCTTTCCACGGAGAGAACAGTTGTTGCGGCACTGTTTGTCGCATCCTTGTGGCAGGCGGTCGGCCAGCCGATGATCCTGTTTCTGGCAGGTCTTCAGAGCATTTCACCGGAAGTTCTGGAGGCTGCATCCATCGACGGAGCCAACAGTTTCCAGACATTTTTCCGGATTACAATTCCGTTGTTAAAAGATACTTTTGTTACGGTTATCTGTACGCTGGTTATTGCGGCCATGAAAGTGTACGATATCGTCAAGGCGTTGACAGACGGCGGACCGAATAATGCATCCCAGATGCTGGCGACTTATATGTATAGCCAGACATTCACCTATAACAATGTGGGCTATTGAACGGCGATTGCGGTCATTATGGTAGTGATCATGCTGATTGTCATTGTCCCGTACATGATCTTTATGGCGAGAGAGAAATAGGGGGGTGATAGAATGAACGCAAAAGCGAGTAAATATGGAAAAATTACTGTGAAATATATTATTTTGATTGCTCTGTCTATCCTGTGGATCATTCCGCTCTTCACTCTGGTCGTCACGGCATTGAAAGCCCAGTCCGATTTCATCTCCGGTATCAGCATGTTCCAGCTTCCGGAGCAGATTGCCTGGAGCAATTTCAGCAACGCCATGACAAAAGGCCGCCTGTTTCTGTATATGAAGAATGATCTGATCATCAGCTGCCTGAAAGTACCGCTGGGAATTTTCCTGTCTTCTATGACAGCGTTTGCTCTTACCAGGCTGAAGATGAAGCATTCGACCGGCTGGTTTGTATTTTTGTTGATCGGCATGATGCTTCCGATGCAGATCGCACTGGTTCCGATCAGCATTATTTATAACAGGTTGAATCTGATCAATACATACTTTGGTCTGTTTTATGTGTATATCGGATTCGGTGTGTCGTTTATGATTCTGATTCTTCACGGATTCTTAAAGGGAATACCTAAGGAAATCGATGAGGAGGCGTATCTTGACGGCGCAAATAAATGGCAGACGTTTATCCGGGTTATCCTGCCGATTGCGAAGCCTGCGCTGGCAACTCTGCTGATCACGGATTTTGTATCTACGTGGAACGAGTATCTTCTGGCATCGGTTATCATCAATGATAACTCCCTGAAAACGGTGCCGGTAGGATTGATGACTTTCGTCGGCGAGCACGGTACGGATTATGGCTATCTGTGTGCCGGAGTTCTGATCTCTATTATCCCGGTGCTGATTGTGTATCTGATCTTCCAGAGGTACTTTGTAGAGGGGATGGCAGGTGCTGTGAAGTGATGTTGTTTTGATTATTCGGGTATTTGCGGGATATAAGTGGGATTTATTCCCGGTACTTATGCAATGCTGCGCTGGATGAGCAGTGACTCGTAATATAACAGGAAAGTATAGTAATATAGTACCAGCCTGTCAGCAGGACGTTTCCCCTTTGGAATCGGCGCTGCCTGGCAGGCTGTTTTGTCAGACGGGACCGGCTTTTCCCGTCAGAATGGATGTGTGCATGAGTATGAAAACTACAGTTGAAAAATGGGGAATTTTTGAAGCTGCTTTTTCAGGCAGACAGGATGGAAATCCTTTTGTTGATTATGAAATCAAAGGAGAATTTACAGGGGCAGGAGAGACGAAATGTGTCGATGGATTTTACGACGGAGAAGGAGTTTATAAGATTCGTTTTATGCCATCTTTTGAGGGAGAATACCACTATAAAGTGTGGGGAACTTTTTCTGACTGTGTGCAGGAGGGAGACTTTACGGTGACGCCGGCGCTGGCGGGCAACCACGGACCGGTCCGTGTGGCAAATACGTTTCATTTTGCCTATGAGGACGGAACGCCTTATTATTCCATCGGCACCACATGCTATGTGTGGGCGCTGCAGACGGAGGAGCTGCAGGAGCAGACGCTGGAAACGCTGAAAGACAGCGCTTTCAACAAGATTCGTTTCTGCATTTTCCCGAAGCATTATGACTACAACCTGAATGAGCCGTACAGCTACCCGTATGAGGGCACACCCATGGACAGTTCTGTGCTGACTCCGGAGAATTTCTGGGATTATAACGGAAGAACTGAGGGTAATGACTGGGACTACAAGCGTTTCAACCCGAAGCATTTTGCGCACCTGGAGAAGAGAATACAGGATCTGATGGATCTTGGCATTGAGGCTGATCTGATAGTGATGCATCCGTATGACCGCTGGGGATTCTCCATGATGACGAAGGAAGAGGATGATCTGTACTGGAATTATGTGGTTGCCAGGTTTTCAGCTTACCGGAATGTGTGGTGGTCGCTGGCAAATGAGTATGACCTGATGCCGCAGAAAAGCCTGGCTGACTGGGAACGCTATGCATCGATCCTCTGCGAAAAAGATGCCTACGCGCACCTTCGCTCCATTCATAATTGTAAAAATATGTACGACTTCCGGCGCCCGTGGGTGACGCACTGCTCCATCCAGCGTGTGGATTCCTACATGTCCGGCGAGTGCGTGGACGAATGGAGGCAGCGGTATCAGAAGCCGGTAGTATTGGATGAGATTGTCTATGAGGGCAATATAGAGCATAACTGGGGAAATATCAGCGGTGAAGAAATGACCCGGAGATTCTGGGAGGGGGCCATCCGTGGCGGCTATCCCGGCCATGGGGAAACGTATTATTCTGAAGACCGGATTCTCTGGTGGTCGCACGGGGGCGTGCTCAAAGGAACCAGTCCGGAGCGTATTAAGTTCCTGTTGAAAATTTTGCAGGAGACGCCGGGACATGGGCTGAAACTGAACCCGAATCGTGTTATGATGAGAGAAGATATTGAGGCAACGGTTGACAGTCTGATTCCGGTTCCGTATTATCTGTTTTATTACAGCTACCGCCGTCCCGTGTTCAAGGAGTTTAATTTTTCTGATGGAAAAGAATACGAGGAGGAGGTTATTGATACCTGGGAGATGACAATCAAAAAATGCGGCACGTGTACCGGCAGATTTAAGATTCCGCTTCCGGGAAAAGAATATATGGCAATCCGGATTTATGAGAAAGGCCTGCTGGGCTGAGGATGGATGATAGTAAACGACGAAAATAATTTGTCATTCACTATAAAGACCGGTTTGAGAAACGGGGAGTGGCGGTCAGACGAGAAAGGTGTGGGTTTTCGGTATGTTTAAGAATGGATTTAATATTGAGTCTGCGCTCTGGCGGGTATTGGGATTTGTCGGTGATCTGGCGATTCTGAATCTGCTGTTTATTCTGACGTCGCTTCCCGTTTTTACAATCGGGGCATCGGTAACTGCGTTGTCGTCAGTGCAGTTTCGCATGATAGAAAAACGCAGCGGCCGGGTGGCCGGGGACTATTTCCGGGCGTTTCGGGAAAATTTTAAGGCGAGCACGGTACTCTGGCTTGTTTACCTCGTTTTTCTTGCAATCTGTGTTTTAAATTTTCTTGCTGTATACAATACGAACCCGGAGAACCGGAATGTGATTATGGTGGTTCTGGGCATTGCTTTGTTTTTTGTTACCATGGTAGAGATGTATAGCCTGGCAATGCAGGCCAGATTTGTCAACAGTCTGAAAGATACGGTGGTGAAGGCTTTTCTTGTCGGATTGTCCGGACTTCCTTATACCATAGTTATGGTTCTTGTGATTATTGCAGCGGTCGGGGTAAGCGTGCGAACATATACCGCGATGCTTTTTGCTTTTCCGATCTGGCTGGTTCTCGGTTTCAGTCTGATCGGTTATCTCTGCAATCTGATGTACCTTCGTGTCTTTCACAAGGTGACTGCGAAACAGGATCTGCCGGAAAAAACCATTTTTGATGCGCCGGAGCGCGAGAATTACCGCAGCGGCGACCGCAGGCGCAGCCTGAAACGCAGGGAGAAAGAAGCGAAAATGGCGGAAAGGAAGAAAAAATGAAGAAAAAAGCAGTGGTATATCTGATCTGCGTTTTGGGTCTGGCGCCTGTTCTGGGAGGATGCGGTCAGGAGGATGCCGGTGAAACCGCAGGCAGTGAAAGCAGTGAGAACAGTGTTTCGGTCTCGGCGGAAGCGGAATCGTCGGAGATTATAACAGCAGATACGATTTTGCAGAATTCGAAATATGACGCGACGCAATATGTTATTCTGATGGATGATTATATGAATCTGACGGTGGAACTTGAGTCAGATTATGAGGTGACGGATGCGGATATACAGGAGTACATTGAGAACAATGTACTGTCGGTTTATCCGATGATGGTGAGCACAGATAAAACCACGGTAGAGGATGGCGATATTGCAAATATTGAGTATTCCGGCACAGTGGCCGGGGAAGCGTTCGATGGCGGGGCCGCGGAGGGATATAACCTGACGATAGGGTCCGGTACGTTTATTGACGGATTTGAAGATGGACTGATTGGCGCTGCCGTCGGAAATACGGTGGAACTGGAACTTACTTTTCCCGAAGATTATACTTCGGAAGACCTGGCCGGACAGGATGTGGTGTTTACTGTGACGGTTAATTACATTGCGGAGGAGCAGACGCTTTCCTACGATGAGATAACGGATGAGTATGTGGAGAGTGTGCTTGGGGATTCTTATTCCTCTGTAGATGAGATGCTGGAGGGAGCGCGGTCTTATCTGGAGAGTTATAATGCTTATCAGAAGAACTATGATCTTCAGGATGCAGTTCTGGAGATGCTTCTTTCCGGGTGTACTGTAAACCTGCCGGAAGGTATGTTGGAAGAGAAAGTAGATTCTGTGATTGCGGATATTAAGGAAGATGCCGAGTCCGCGAATATGACTTACGAGGAATATATCGAGGAAAACTATTCCTATATGGCCGAGACGACGGATGACTTTGAAGCTTATCTGTCGGATGAGTGGGAGTCGTCCATGAATCAGGATATGATTCTGGAGGCAATCGTGGCGGAACAGCAGATTTCAATCAGCTCGGACGAGTTTGAAGAGTGGGTGAATGCCTGGGTTGAATACTATGGATTTGAGAGCACCGAAGATTTTTATGATACCTATGGAGATGAGGATACGATGCTGCTCAATTATGCAAAGAATCAGGCTTTGGCGGCTGTGATGGATGGCGCTGCTACGACGGTTGCGGCGGAGACGGATGAGGTTGAGTAGGAAAGATTATGATTCGTGCATCAAACGGAGTAGGATATCCGGATACTACCGTGATGTCCTTTAAGGCCTGGTAAACGATATTTTCGTCTGTATGGGGCAGGACGGAAAATTTTCTGACAAATACGAGGAGAATGGTATTATGGCAAAGACTTCAAATGAAATTCTGGAAATTGTAAAAAATCTGACTGTGGATGAGAAAATCCGCTGCTGTGCCCTGTATCAGGACCGTTTTGGAAATCTGCCGCGATATGGAATCGCCTATCGATCCTGCGATAACCCTTCCGGCGGATGGTGCGAGTATTTTCGCCTTCCCAGAGAGGAAATGGAGGATAAATTCTGGGGGACCTGCTTTCCCCAGGCGGCGGCTCAGGGTGCAACCTGGGATCCGGAACTGGCATATGCCATCGGCGAAGCACAGGGAAAGGAATGCAAAAACCAGGACGTGGATATCATCCTTCGACCCGGTGTAAATATGAAGCGGAGCCCTCTGGGCGGACGTAACTTTGAGTACTATTCGGAGGATCCCTGGCTGGCGGCGGAGATGGGGGCGAATTATATTAACGGCGTCCAGAGTCAGCACGTAGCGGCCAATCTGAAGCATTTTGTGTGCAACAACCAGGAATATGAGCGGATGACCACGAACGCGGTGGTGGATGAGCGGACGCTGAACGAGCTTTATCTGCGGGTGTTCCAGCTTGTTCTGGAAAAATCGGATCCGTGGACGATCATGAGCTGCTATAACAAGGTTAATGGCAAGTGGGTGCACCAGAATTCTTATCTGATGGATAAACTGCGCAATGAGTTTGGCTATCGGGGGCTGGTCATGTCCGATGCATTCGCGGTTCACTACAGAGAGGATAAGGTGGAAGGCCACAAGTGCGGGCTTGACGTGGAACTGGCCGAGGAAGATAATCATGTGCATTTTCTTCGTGACGCATATCACAACGGGGAAATCTCTGAGAAAGCGCTGGATGCGATTGCGTACCGTGTGATTGAGTGTTTTTATAAGATACATGACGGATATATGGTGCCGGAAATCAATCTGGAGGCGCATCATGCCCTCGCGAAGCGCGGGGCTCTGGAGGGCGCTGTGCTGCTGGAGAACGACGGTGTTCTTCCGCTTGATGCGCAAAAGTTGGATCGCCTGGCTGTGATCGGAGCTTTTGCTAAGGCACCCTGTTACATGGGCGGCGGGTCCGGACATATGAATGGACATACGCTGGACATTCCCACAGATGAGATTGACCGGTTGATGGGCGGAAAACCGTATGCCTATGCGGCGGGATATCAGATCAACGCGGGTTTCCCGCCGGAGGATACGCCCCGTCCGGATCTGGTGGCGGAAGCGGTGGAGACAGCGAGACAGGCGGGAACCGTGATTCTTTTCGCCGGATATCCGTATGGCGTGGAGTCGGAGGGGTATGACCGGACCGATCTGCTTTTGCCGAAGAGTCAGCGGGATTTGCTGGATGCGGTTCTGGAGGTAAATGAGAATGTGATTCTGGTAATTAATACCGGCGCGCCGGTAGATATTACTGCTTATAATAAGAGAGTGAGGGCAGTGCTCCAGGGCGGCTACGCCGGAGAGGCATCCGGCAGTGCTTCTGTCGATATCCTGTTTGGGCTGGCGGAACCCGGCGGCCGGCTTCCGGAAACCTGGCCGCGCAGACTGGAGGATACGCCTGCGTATCTGAATTTTCCCTCCTATCCTGACACCGTGCCGGATGTTGTCTACGGAGAAGGGCTTTACATCGGTTACCGGTGGTATGATGCGCGGAAGATGGAGGTAGAGTACCCGTTCGGCTATGGACTTTCTTATACGACGTTTGCGTACAGTGATCTTGCGCTTGACCGGACAGAGACAGATGCGGAGGGCAGCGTGACGGTTACTTTCCGGGTGAAAAATACCGGCAACCGCCCCGGCTCGGATGTGGCGCAGGTCTATGTCCGCGCGGCGGATTCTTCGATTCATCGTCCGGTTAAGGAACTGCGCGGGTTTCAGAAGGTCCGCTTGCAGCCGGAGGAGGAGACAACAGTTTCCGTGACATTAGGGCGCAGGGCGTTTGAATGCTATACATCCGCGCTTCATAAATGGGTGGTAGAGGAAGGCAATTATGAGATTCTGGTTGGCAGAAGTTCCCGGGATATTCAGTTTTCTGCTTCGATAAAGATTCATTCGGACGAGAAAGTGAAGCTCTTTAGCCCGCAGACGCAGCTCGGCCATTTTTTGAAAGAGCCTGGATTTACAGAGGCGATCGCAGATCAGCCGCAGGAGGTCCGCGACTGGTTTGATGAGGAGAAAAATCCAATCCTTCCGCTCGGCGTGGCAATTCCTTTCGGTCAGTTTGGCGAGGCTGATCTGGGGCAGGGAAAACTGTCTCAGGATATGATACAGGGGGTTGTGAATAAATTAAATCAGGGGTGAGGCAGAATTTATGACCATTCTGTGAATTATTAGAATTTTTCTTGCACCGTATTTGATTTGTTTTTATAATGAAAAATGTATTTGCGATTGCAGAGGCAGCGTTCGGATATGCTGTCTCTGTTGCTTTTCGCAGGGGTATCGGAGTGCATCCGGAAATGGTGGGGACTATGATAGAATATCTATTGGAAGCAGACGCACAATAATCTGTGGAATGTTTGGTCTGGCATCCGGATAAGCTGGGATGGAACGGGAAAACAACTTTTGTCAGAAGAGGTGAGGATGAGCTTCTGACGGGTTTAAGAAAGCGGAGCACGATTATGAGAAATAATTATAAGATGATCCTGTCCTATGACGGATCCCGGTATTTTGGCTGGGAGCATCAGCCAAACACGCCGATGACGATACAGGGAAAGCTGGAACAGGTCCTGACCCGGATGACGGGGCAGGATGTGGAAGTGATCGGAGCGGGCCGCACGGACGCCGGCGTCCATGCGCGGGGGATGGTGGCCAACGCACATTTTGAGACGGAGCTTTCGGATGTTGAGATCCGGGATTACATGAACCGTTATCTCCCGGAAGATATCTGTGTCCGGGAGGTGCGGCAGGCGTCGGATCGTTTTCACAGCCGCTACAATGCTCTGGGGAAGACCTATCGCTATACCTGTTACGTGGGTGATGGGAAGCCGGTGTTTGACCGGAAGTATGTCTATGTCCCGGAGGACAGCCCGGATGTGGAACAAATGCGCAAAGCAGCAGAGTATCTGATAGGAACTCACGATTTTGCCTCTTTTTGCAGCAATCCGCGGATGAAAAAATCTACGGTGCGGAAGGTGGACCGCATCGAGATTGCCCGGAAGGGAGCGTACCTGTATTTCACTTATCATGGAACCGGTTTTCTGCAGCATATGGTGCGGATCCTGACCGGCACACTTCTGGAGGTGGGGTATGGGAAGCGGGAGCCGGAGAGCATGGCAGAACTGCTCGAGGCTCGGCAGCGCTCGCAGGCAGGCTTTACAGCCCCGGCGAAGGGGCTGTGTCTTTTAAAAGTAGACTATGATTAGTAGTTATCCTCCAGGGAGCGGATCAGTTCACAGATCATCTGATGTGTCGGCACGCTCAGATGATGCTTTTTTGCAAGACGGACGATGCACCCGTTTAAGGTGTCGATCTCCGTCTTCTGTTTTTTCTCAATGTCCTGCAGCGTGGAAGAACGGTGTGCGTAAGTATCCGGAACCAGTTTTCCGTAGAATTCCGCGCGGTAATCATCCGGCGTATCCCAGAAAGTGCGGTATCCGCAGTGCTCCATCAGCAGGAAAGTCTCGTCGATGAGGCGGTCCATGATCGACCGGGAGGCGTCAGATTCCGTCAGTTTTCCGTAGGGAACCTGTAAAATAGCGCCGAGAGGGTTTAATGTTGTATTGTAGAGCATTTTTGCCCAGAGGGCTTCGGACAGGACATCTGTGGTCTCACTGGGAATCCCGGAGGCCGCGATTGCGCGGGCGAGGGGCTCCATACAGTCTGTGTTTTTCCCATATAAAGAACCGAAAAGAATCGGCGCGGTATGTACTGTGATGTTGCTGACATTGGGCGTGGTGCGGGCAAATCCGGTGATGACACGAGCCTGGTAGATCTGTTCCTCTGAAAAATAAGCGCGAAACGGCGTATCATTGCCCCAGCCATTTTGCAGTATAACGATTTTTGCGCTGCCTGCCAGCTTTTCCCGGTGTGCCGCAAGGTTCGCTGCGACATCTGCGTTGGCCAGGGTCTTGGTGCAGACCATGGCATAGTCGATGCTTTGGTCGGCCAGTTCGGAAAGATCTGCGATTGCTGTGATTTCTCCGGCGGGGACGCCGATCTCCCCGAACAATCCGGTACGCCAGATGCCTCCCTCTTGAATTTCCTTTTTTGTGTTCTCTCTCGCAAGGAATGTGATTTTTATGCCCTGGGAATGCAGAGATGCGCCCAGGGAGATGCCGATAGCCCCGGCTCCGATAATGAGTGTGTGTGTCATGACGCATCCTTTTCTGCCCCTTTTGAATCATAGTATACTGTTTTTGCAGAACTCCTGCAACCGTTTTTGCTTTTCGTTTTGATAGTATTATCCCTTTGTATGTGCTATTATTATAGAAAAAAAATATGGTAATTAGTGCTGCAGGCGTCTGCGGCGCAGAATGGAGATTGATATGACAAAAGAAGAATTAGCTCTGGAAGTGATTGCCCGCCTGAAGCAGGAATACCCCGATGCGGACTGTTCTCTGGACTACGATGACGCCTGGAAGCTTCTGGTCAGCGTCCGTTTGGCAGCGCAGTGTACGGACGCCAGAGTGAATGTGGTGGTGCAGGATCTCTATGCAAAATATCCCACGGCGGAGGCGCTGGCGGAAGCGGAACCGGAAGAAATTGAAGAAATTGTCCGGCCCTGCGGCCTGGGGCGCAGCAAAGCGAGGGATATCAGCGCCTGCATGCGGATGCTGCGGGACGTGTACGGCGGAAATGTGCCGGATACGATGGAAGAGCTTTTAAAGCTTCCGGGCGTGGGACGGAAGAGCGCTAACCTGATTATGGGGGATGTCTTCGGGAAGCCGGCGATTGTCACGGACACACACTGTATCCGTCTGTCGAACCGGATCGGCCTGGTGGATCATGTGAAGGATCCGAAGAAAGTGGAGATGGCATTGTGGAAGCTGGTGCCCCCGGAGGAAGGCAACGATCTGTGCCACCGGTTTGTCAATCACGGGAGGGAAGTCTGTACGGCACGGACAAAGCCTCATTGTGAGAAATGCTGCCTGGCGGATATTTGCATGAAAACGGATGTCTGAGCTTTGAACTCTTCAAAAGGCGGATGTTTTTGTGCTTTAGAAGATTGCTTTCATTGTTTGGCACAATAACTTCAAAAACATCCTCTTTTTAACAAAAATCGTCATGGTTTCGGAAAAAGTGAAGTGCTATAATTCTCTATGAAAAGAGGGAATATACCCGGATCCGGTGCGGCGGATCGCTGCAGGGACAGGTGTATTCCGCGACAATATAAAAGAATACAAAGAAGGAGAGGGTGATTGACATGGCAGCAAGCAATGTAACAAAAGTGCTCCACACAGGAATCAGTGTTTACAACATGGAAGAGTCCCTGGAGTGGTACAGGAAAAATCTCGGTTTTGAACTGGTGAAAGATGACGGTTACTGTCCTCCGCTGAAAGCGAAGATCTGCTTTATCGAGAAGGACGGATACCAGATTGAACTCTTTGAGTATGACGAGCCGAAGAAAATTCCGGAGGATCGCCTGACACCGAATACTGACCTTCAGACGGTAGGCACCAAGCATGTGGCGTTTGCTACGGATGACATGGATGCGCTGAAGGAAGGATTTGTGGCGAACGGGGTTGACATCGCACATGAAGTCCGGATGGGTGACGATGCGGTAATGTTTATCCGCGACTGCAATGGCGTTCTGATTGAGCTGATTCAGCAGCCGAAATAGAATTTGCCGCTGATTGATTCGGATCTGTGCAGGTTCCATAAGATGAGCCTGCCCGTCGGCCGAAATGGGATAACAGAAATTTATGGAAAACAAATATAGCACATACCTAATAAGGAGGACGAAACCATGAAAACATTATATGCACAGGCACAGCCTGGAAAAGTGGTACTTGCAGAGAAAGAGCTTCCGGCGCCGGGCGAAGGCCAGGTGCTTCTGAAAGCAAAATACAGCGCGATGAGCCCCGGAACAGAGAACGGACTGCTGGGTGAGCATATCGTTCCGCTTCCGACCAGCATCGGTTATGCGATGGTTGCAGAGGTTGTCGAGGTTGGCGAGGGTGTCCGTGAGCTGAAAGTCGGCGACCATGTCGTCACCACCGGCGAGCACGCACAGTATCTGATCATGGATGAGATGAACTGCACCATCTGCCCGGAGGGCGTGGACTTAAAGCAGGCTGCTTTCTGGAATCTGGGACATACCGGTATGTATGCACTTCGCCGCTCCAACCTGCAGATGGGTGAGCCCTGCGCGGTGCTCGGCCAGGGATTTGTTGGCGCGATCACGGCTCAGTGTGCGAGAATCGCAGGTGCACTTCCGGTTATCGTAACAGATCTGGATGATGGACGTCTGGAAGCTGCAAAGAAGATGGGCGTTGACGTTGCAATCAATTCAAAGACCAATCCGGACGGACTGGAAGAGGCTGTAAAGGCGCTCGGTATTGACGGACTTCCGGTTATCTTTGAGGCTACCGGTGCAAGAGGACCTCTGATGCAGGCGGCAGAGCTGATCGGCGAGAGAGGCCGTGTGGTCATGATTTCCCAGGTACATGGCGAGGCAATGCCTCCGATCGACGACCCGATCATGCAGAAAGGTGCAAGCCTGATCGGTACTTATGTAAACTCCAAGCCGTTTAAACTGAGAAGAGCAGACCTCTTTATCGACGGCGTATGGCCGCCGGTAATGCATCGCGATCTGCTGCGCTATAACAACTCCGATGTATGGACCTGTGACGAGGACATTCGTGTGTTCCTGAACCTCATCGCGTACGGCAAGCTGGATATCTCTCCGCTCATCAGCCATGAGTTTAAATACACCGAGATTACCGAGGCATATGCGAAGTATGTATTCCCGAACGTAGACCCGGCCATGACAGGCGGCGTGATCTCCTGGATTGAGGACTAATTAAGTTGATTGGTTAAAAAATAAGTTGAATAAAACAGGTGTGCGGCAAGTCTGCACACCTGTTTTATATGCGCAGGGGTGCGTAAGGAATATGACAGCTT
>JAJBTR010000172.1 GCA_020860745.1 Lachnospiraceae bacterium
ATAATCTCTTTTGACCTGTAGTTGCTGCTTTGCAGGCGATTTGTCCGATGACGTTTTCTGTATCTGCGATAACACAGCAGGACAATGGCCTCAAGTCTTCTCTTTAATACGATCTGTATCTCCTCTTTCCAGTAAATATACTTCACCATAATGGTTGACAGTCCCGTCCGGTTGGCTCCGTAAATATCCGTAAAAATCTGATCTCCGATAAATACCGTATTGCTCTTGTCCGTACCCATAATCCGCATCGCCTGCTCATATCCTGCTGTGGATGGCTTGTGTGCGTCATAAATATACTGCACATGGACTTCATCATTGAACATTTTTACTCTCGGCTCTTTATTATTTGAGAGCAGGCAGCAGGAAAAACCAATCTCTTTTAACCGCGCAAACAACGCTTTCGCCCTTTCATCGGCGGGCGCTCCGTGCATAACCAGCGTATTATCGATGTCAAAAATCAGCCCGCGGCAGCCGTCCGCGTAGAGCCCTTCATAATCAATCTGATAGGCTGAGTCTACATAGAGATCCGGGTAAAACTTCTGAAACATTCCCTACCTCTCCTCGTTGTTCAGCATTTTCTTTAATTCATTTACAAATGTATTCACATCTTTAAATTCCCGGTATACGGAGGCAAAGCGAACGTAGGCCACTGCTTCCAGATCTTTCAGCTTGTCCATCACCAGCTCTCCGATCACACTGCTGGGGATTTCCCGATCCGCACCGCTGTAAATCTCCGTCTCCACCTCATCCACCAGAGTCTTAATCTGCTCAGCGGAAATGGGACGCTTGTGGCAGGCGCGCAAAACGCCGGCCTCAATCTTTGTGCGGTCATAACGCTCTCTGGTATTATCCTTTTTGACAATCATCAGGGGAATCGTCTCCACCTTTTCAAAGGTGGTAAAGCGCTTCCCGCAATCGTCACAGTTCCTCCTGCGGCGGATTGCAGTATTGTCATCCGCCGGTCTGGAATCAATCACCCGTGTATTATCACTGCTGCAATAAGGGCACTTCATGATGTATTCCTCCTGCTATCGCTTTTTTAATATTTTATCTGGACAGACTTCCACCAGAATCACGTCCGGTCCGATGCGGACAATCCGGTCCCAGTCCACGATATATTCACTGTCACAGCCAAAACAGCCAAACCACTTTGCCGGTCCCCGTATGACAAGAGCCTGGATCCGCCCATGGCATTCGTCAAACAGCAGATCACCGGTACAGCCCAGACACTTCCCATCGGAGATGTTAACAACCTCTTTTTTTGAAAATTCGCAGAATCGCATAGAAAAACCTTTTTCTTTTATTCTATGCAAAAACACTCATGTGGTGCAGCAGTCTGTTATCTCTGTTTCCTATCAAATACAGCGTCGCTTATAACAGATTTTTTCTGCGGATACGTTTCACTCAGCTTCACCGCAAAAAGCTTTTTTGCACTACAAGCCAAGCTTACTGAAATCAACAGAAAAATCAGGGTAAATGCCGGCTTTCACCTCATCCGTAAATGTATATTCCGCTGTGTCTTCCATCTCAAAATTATAAACCATGATTCGCTTTTTCTCCGGATCCACGACCCAGTATTCCCGTACCCCCGCTGTGCGGTATTTGAAAAGTTTGATCATATAATCCATTCGTTTACTGCTGGGCGAAACCACTTCAATGATCCAGTCGGGAGCGCCCACACATCCCTTTTCCGTCAGCTTGCCCGGGTTGCAGATCACAGAGATATCCGGCTCCACATAATTCCGGTCATCCGCGTTCAGAAATACAGCAAACGGAGCAATATCAACCTCACATGAACCGCCTCTGGCATCAATATAGTCTGCAATTTTGCGAAATAACGTGCCAATAAGACGCTGATGCTTCCGACTTGGAGGAGCCATATAGTATATCTGGCCGTCAATCAGCTCTGCGCGCTCCCCGTCGGGCAAAGCATAAATATCCTCGGTAGTATAAATCTGTTCTTTCGGTAATGCCATGAAATCGCTCCTTTCTCAATTATAATCTCCCATTTCACGCATAGGCTTCCAATCACCCTACCTGCTCATACCGGCCTGGTCGACGAATATTCAGACATCTGGGTGTACAAGCACCACATCTGTCTATTCATGCCACTTTCATAGTATACTAATCCAGAAGCCCCTGCACCTTTGCCCGGATCCGCTGCAGCGCATTGTCAATCGATTTCGCAGGCTTTTCCATTTTATCCGCAATCTGCCGGTAATTCATTCCTTCCAGATAATAATCAAGCACGGTTTGCTCCATCCCGCTCAACTGATTCTGACTCTCTGCAAAAAACTGAGCCACGCTCTCCCGGTCGACAAGCAGCTGTTCCGGGCTCTGTATATAAGCCGGGGCGACCGCCTGCGCATAGGATTCCTCCCGATCGGGTTCCCCATCGGAAAGCGGAACATAGGAGTTCAGCGGTCCGTGTTTTTTCCGCGCCGCCGACTCGATTGCCGTGTAGATCTGCCTGTTTATACACAACTCAGCAAAATGGTAAAAACTGCCCGCGCTTTCATCATAATCCCGGATAGCTTTAAACAGACCGATCATCCCTTCCTGAATCAGATCGTCCGTATCCCCGCCGAAGAGAAAAAGCGGATTCGCTTTCTTACGGACAAGGTATTTATATTTTTCCAGCAGGAAATCCATTACCTGGGCATCCCCGCCCCGGAGCTCCCGAACCAGCTGGGCGTCGCTCAGATTCTCATATTGCGTCATGATTCACTCTTTTTACCCGGTTATGCTTCATAATTCTGAGTCAAATACCGCTTTCACTTTTTCCAATATCTCAATAAAGGAACCCTCAAAACCTTGTCGCGATTAAGACGGCAAAAATCTTTACTGATTCGTTTCCGATATCCTCTGTCTTACCACCTCATAGGCCAGCACTCCGGCCGCCACAGAAGCGTTGAGGGAGTCAATCTCACCGTACATGGGAATCGATGCCGTGAAATCACAGTTTTCACGGACCAGCTTGCTGACGCCGTCGCCCTCGTTTCCGATCACCAGTCCGATGGGACCCGTCAGATTCTGGCGATACATGACTTCGCCCTGCATATCCGCACAGACGAACCAGAGACCTTTCTCTTTCAGCTCTTTCATTGTAGCGGACAGGTTGGTCACTTTCGCCACCGGCGTATAATTCAGCGCACCGGCGGAGGTTTTTGCCACGGTTGCCGTAAGTCCCACCGCGCGGCGCTTCGGTATGATCACGCCGTGAGCGCCGGCCAGATTGGCCGTGCGGATGATCGCGCCGAGATTGTGGGGATCCTCTATGCCGTCCAGTAAGATCAGAAACGGCGGCTCTCCTTTTTCTTCCGCTTTCTGAAGGATCTCATCTATTGTCGCGTAGGAATAGGCAGCGGCATACGCGATCACACCCTGGTGCTTCTTTGTCTCAGAGAGCTGATCCAGCCGCTCTTTTGACACAAAGTTAATCAGGCTTCCGCTCTTTTTCGCCTCCCGGACGATCGTGCGGACCGGTCCGTCCTGACACCCGTCCAGGACAAACAGCCTGTCAATCGTTTTTCCGGAGCGCAGCGCCTCCAGCACCGCGTTTCTTCCCTCTATCGTAAAATTCTGAACTTCCATATTTATCCCCGTTTGACTTACATTCTTTGCACTATTATTTGTCTAAATCGATTAACGGAATAGATTCCGCCTTTTTCACGCACTTCATAAACTCTGTCAAAGCACATGCACTGCATCATTTTCAGTCTGGCTCTTTTCCGAAAAATCAATTCTCCTGCAGCATAAGACCCTGCAAACTCACATCATTTCTTCTTGTTTAAGCCCCGCCAGCCCCAGATCAACCAGATACAGCAGCCGCTGTGTCTGATCCGTCAGGTACAGGTAACCCATCAGCGCCTCAAATCCGGTGGCGCGGCGGTAGTCACTCACTGTCGCGTTTTTCGCCATGGTCGGTGATTTGGCATTCCGTCCCCGGCGGTAATAATCCGCCTCCTCTTCGGTCAGCTTCGGAAGCAGGTACTCCATCATCTGCGACTGGGAATGCGCCTTCACCAGGTGGCTGGTGTGCTGATGCAGCTGGCTGGCTCTGGTATTGCCCCGCCCCACCACAATCGAGCGGATCACCAGGTCATAGATGCCATCTCCGATATAAGCCAGCGTCAGAGGCGAGTAAGTACGGATATCCGGATCTTTGATGTGAAAATGCTGTGCAATCTCAGAGAAAAAGCCAGACATATTTTGTTTTTCATTTATTCCAGCACTTTTCTCTGCAAGAGACTGGTTTTGCGCTAAATTATCTCCATATATTTCTTCCATATAGTTCCTCTTGTTAAGAATCGACTATAGAAATCTGAAATTTCTTAAAACGAAATCCTCAATGTTATATACCCGTCACGCTCTCTTCCACGTAACTCCCTCTCTGGTATCTTTTAAAATAATCCCCATGCCGGACAGCTGATCCCGGATCGCGTCCGCACGCGCAAAGTCTTTCGCTTTCCTGGCCGCCTGCCGCTCTGCAATCAGCGCTTCAATCTCCTCATCCAGCACCTCTTCCTCTTTTTCCGTGATGATGCCCAGGACGTCACAGAGCTGCGCCAGTCTCGCGGACAGCGCATCCAGATATACTTTTGTATGCTCTGCAGAAGCATTCGTGTTGCAGAATTTTACCAGCTCAAATACAGCGGAAACCGCATCAGCCGTGTTAAAATCGTCGTCCATAGCCGCCTCAAACTTCTCCACAAACTGTTCCGACTGCGTGTATAATTCCCGCTCCGCATCCGTCATTGCTCCGTCTGCGGCATGAGCGGAAAGGCGCTTTAAGTTCTCCGCCGCCGTCACGATGCGGTCCAGGCCGCTCTTTGCAGCCTCCATGAGATCTGCACTGAAGTTCAGCGGACTCCGGTAATGAGCGGAGAGCATGAAGAAACGCAGTACCTGAAGGTCATACTTTTCCCCGATCTCGCGGACCGTGAAAAAGTTCCCCAGGGACTTTGACATTTTTTTATTGTCAATATTTAAAAATGCGTTGTGCATCCAGTATTTTGCGAACTGCGTGCCGTTGGCCGCCTCGCTCTGGGCGATCTCATTTTCGTGATGAGGGAAAATCAGATCCTCGCCGCCGGCGTGAATGTCAATCTCATTGCCGAGATATTTCTTTGCCATGACAGAGCACTCGATATGCCAGCCCGGACGGCCCTCGCACCAGGGAGACTCCCAGTAAGGCTCTCCCTCTTTCTTCGGCTTCCAGAGCACAAAATCCAGCGGGTCTTCCTTCAGGTCGCCGGACACCTGGATATCCCTGTGTCCCGCCTCAAGATCATCGATGTTTTTTCCGGAAAGCTTACCGTATCCCTTAAAATTCCGCGTGCGATAGTACACGGTACCGTCCTCCGCCGCGTAGGCATATCCCTTTTCAATCAGCGTCCCGATCATGTCCAGCATGCCGCCGATCTCCTGCGTGGCCAGCGGGTGGGTCGTAGCCGGCTTCACATTCATATCCGCCATGTCTTTCTGACACTCTTTGATGTAGCGCCGGGATATCTCTTCCGCGGAGACGCCTTCCTCCACAGATTTTTTTATAATCTTGTCGTCCACATCCGTGAAATTCGACACATAATTTACATCATATCCCTTATATTCGAGATAGCGCCGCACCGTATCAAACACAATCATCGGCCGCGCATTTCCAATGTGAATATAATTGTATACGGTAGGTCCGCAGACGTACATGCTCACCTTTCCCTCCTCGAGAGGGACAAAGTCTTCTTTTCGTCTTGTCAGTGTATTATAAAGCTTCATGGTCAGTCAGTTCCTTTCTGCTAAAATAAATCAGGCATAAAGCAAAAATTTAAAAACAAGTGCTTCATCCGCAAATATAATTAAAATGCAATCTCTTAGTTCCTCTGGAAGACAGATTCCGAGATTTCCCGCATATCATCCTTTTTTTCTTCAATATCAAGCACCAGGAAAAACTGGTTCACCGCACGGTACAGATTCTGCTGATCATAGGAAAAATCCGTGATGTTCTGATCCCCGTTTAAATAATCGGTCAGATAACGGATGCCCCGTTCCAGACACATCAGCCAGACCGCATAGTTGATCAGTTCCTTTTCCTTTGCCGTGAGCACCCTGCCCATCTCATCGGCATAGCCCTGCAGCTGGAAACGGTACATCTCCAGATCCAGTTCGATGTCCCCCGACCGCTCATCTTCACTATAGGTTGCTGCAGCCGCACGGACAGAATCGCCGAAATCCAGGATGGAAACGCCGGGCATCACCGTATCCAGGTCGATCAGGCAGATCGCTTTTCTGGTGTCGGGATCTACAAGGATATTGCTGTAATGTGTGTCATTGTGCGTCACACGAAGCGGAATTTCTCCTGCCTGCACCGCATCCATAATCAGCGAAAGCTTTTTGGAACGTTCCAGGACAAACTGGATCTGTTCCTGGCAGTCAGATGTGCGGAAACAGATATCCGCCCGTACTGCCGCCACAAAGGAATTCATCACTTTCTTCATATCATGGACTTTCGGCATGGTAAAAGAGAGCTGTCTGGTATCAAAATCCCGGAGGCGCCGGTGAAACTGGCCCAGAATCCGACCGACTTCGTAGGCAGTCTCCACGGAATCAGGCTTTGGCATCTCCTCCCCGCAGCAGATCATACGATAGAGACGGAAATAGTTCCCGCGCTCGGTCTGGAGCAGCTGGTTGCCCGCCCGCGTCCGGATAAAAGAAATCGTCTCGCGATCCGGATCCCGTCCCTCTTTTATAATGACGTTTCTCAGATATTCTGTCACAAGGAACAGATTGTTCATCACCTCGACAGGATATTTGAATACAATATGATTGATTTCCTGAAGCACGTAGGCCACGCCGCCGCAGAGGATTTCATATGTGTGGTTGACACTGCCGTGTCCCAGCGGTCTGACCTCCGTAATCTCTCCCTCAACCTGAAATTTACGGATAATATCCTCAAATTCACTCATTTACCTGTCCTCCGTTCCGATGCCTGCACAGGCATTGCACCCGGCGCATCCGTTCTCACTGTCCGCGACTGTCACACTATTTTCATAAATAGTAGAAAGCAGGCAGATTGCGTTGGCTACGATGCCTTCCTCCCTGCCGGTAAAGCCGAGATGTTCTTCAGTCGTCGCTTTGACATTCACCTGACCGGCTTCTATCCCAAGCACTTTTGCGATATTACTCTCCATCCGGGGAATATAAGGCCGAAGCTTCGGCTGCTGAGCGATTACCGTGGCATCGATATTCTCGATCACGTAACTCTTCTGTGCGAGAAGTTCACCCACACGAGTCAGAAGCTCGAGACTGGAGATTCCTCTGTACTGCTCCTCCGTGTCTGGAAAATGTTTCCCGATATCCCCGAGGGCAGCCGCCCCGAGAAGCGCATCCATAATTGCGTGAAGCAGAACATCCGCATCGGAATGCCCCAGCAATCCCAGACTGTGCGGTATCTCCACACCGCCGAGGATCAGCTTTCTCCCTTCTACAAGCCTGTGCACATCATATCCCATGCCAACTCTCATAAAACTCCTCCCGGATTTTCCATTCGCCGTCAAATCATTACGTTTTAGTATAGCACAGTTTTATGGATAGGTCACTTCTTTTTTTCTGGAAAGCGTTTTTTGCTGCGACAGACGTGAAACGGCTGCTTTTTTCGAATGTGGAGTGGAGGACTGTGAATAGTAAGAATCAAAACTTGTGTAAAACCAGTTTTATTGATATACTGCTGATATGAATAAATTTGCAAAACCCGATTACAAAAAACTGATACCAACGGTAAAGGGTGCGATCGCGCCCACCATCATGGCTACGCTGATCTTTTTTATGACTTACTATCTCTTCGGCTCGGAGAATACCATGATCGGTCCCTTTGCGACGCTTTCGTTTCTGCGTTACCGCACCATGCGCAACCATTATGAATGCATGATCAAGAACTTCGCCATCTTTCTCGCCATGGCTGCGCTGGCGTTTTTCGCAGTCATGAATCTGCCGCTGTGCATTCTGATCAATGCGCTGGGGCTGTTCTGGATCGCCTATATTCTCATTGACGAGTACAACCCGAACAATTATTTTCCGGCCGGCATGGCGCTTATCTTCTTTCAGATTGCGCCTGTCCATACACTGCCTGCCCTTGGAAACCGCATAGCAGCACTGCTCGCCACCTTTGTCCTGGTATTTGTATTCACTTTTGTGCTGACCAGAATCAAAGGAAAACAGAATCCGCTGCCGGAATATCTGCGGGAAGGATTCGGGATCTGTGAAAACCAGCTTAATTTATGCAAAGCATACGCATCACAAACGATACCTGCGGGCAAAGCCGATATTATTAGTGAAGAACATACCGCGAAAGCTGACCGGCTTCACAATGCGCTCTGCGATATTAATAAAAAAGCCAGTGCTGAAATCTACGCCTACAACCGGGCCAGCATTTTCCCAAAGGGGAAAACAAACTGGTACTGCCGCTTTATCCTCTTTTTCCAGATTTTTAATTTTTTAACCATGGATTCCGATAACCGGGAGAATCTGTCTCTTGCAGAAAAGCTATATCAGGATTTCCGCTATCAGCTTGAGAATGTAACACCGACTGCCGATTATCACCGGCTCAATTTCCGTTTAAAAAAGCCGGATATCCGCAGCTTCCGGCTTCGCTTTGCACTGCGGCAGGTGATCACACTGACACCGTGCCTGGCGTTCGCGTGGTCTTCCTCCCTGCCAAACGCTTACTGGCTGGTTATCTCGGTCTTTTTTATGATGATTCCCTTTACGGATCATACCATGCAGCGCATCCGTCAGCGCGTGGGAGGCACCATCGCAGGCATTGTCATCTGTCTGATTTTGTTTTCTCTGTTTGACGGATTTTACGCCAGAGTGACGATTATGTCGATTGCGAATTTTATGATTTACGGTGCCAACGGATACGGGCCTACTGTGGCATATATCACCTGCTCCGCGCTGGCCATCAGCTCGCTGGATGCGAGTATTTCGCTCATGCTTGGTCTGCGCCTGCTCTATACACTGGCCGGTGCGGCGATCGCTCTCGCCGCCAACAAGTGGATTTCCCCCATCCGCCTTGGCAGGCAGATCGACTATCTCGCGGAGATGATTCGATCCATCCGCAGGGAACTGGTGGATTACGATCCATCTGTCTCCTACGGGGACAGCCGTCAGCGCTGGGAGATCGACCAGAAGATTATCAAGACTTATCTGCTCACCAAGCGTCTGGAAGGAATGTGCGAAGCTCTGCCGGAAGGGGAATGCCGCTTCGATTATAAGAAATTCGAAAAGAAGCACATCACAATCATGGCGGAGATCCTGACGCGGCACTTTACAGCTTATCGTAGTCAATCTTCCGATCCTTAAAATAATATTCTCTGTCGTGCTCATTGATTTCGCGCAAAACCCGGCAGGGATTACCTACCGCAACGACGTTGGCAGGGATATTCTTTGTCACCACGCTTCCTCCGCCAATCACTGTATTCTCTCCGATGCTCACACCGGGCATCACGATCACGCCGGCTCCGAGCCAGCAGTTATTCCCGATATGAATCGGCATATTATACTGGAAATAAGCGCCTCCGCGCAGCTCGGGGCAGATCGGATGTCCTGCCGTGGCCAGCGTCACATTCGGCCCGAACATTACATCGTCGCCCACGTAGATATGCGTGTCATCCACAAGAGTCAGATTATAATTGGCATAAATGCCGCTCCCGAAATGAACAAATTTACAGCCGAAATTGGCATGGAGCGGCGGCTCGATATAACAGCCGTCCCCAATCTCCGCAAACATATCCTTCATGATAGCCTGACGGCGGTCCAGCTCCGACGGCCGCGTCTGGTTGAAATCATACAATCGCTCCTGGCATTTTGTCTGCTCAATGTGGATTTCCTTATCTCCCGGAAGATATAAATCCCCCGTATGCATTCTCTCTTTCATTGTACTCAAAATATACCCCTCCTATTATCCTGTTGCTATCTTCCCAATCATTCTCAAAATCGCTTAAAAACAAAGATTCCCGAAAACCGGTTTCACCGGACAGCAAAGCGAGTTCATATTCTTTTCATAAAGTTTATCGTTTTTTACCGGGGTCTGACCCTCACTCATTCATATTGGCCAGCTTTGCCGCCTGGTCAGCCGCGATCAGTGCGTCAATAATCTCCTGGATATCTCCGTTCATGATACTGTCCAGTTTATACAAGGTCAGCTTAATCCGGTGATCGGTGACACGGCCCTGCGGGAAGTTATAGGTACGGATTTTCTCCGACCGGTCGCCCGTTCCCACCTGGCTTCTTCTGGCTTCGGCCTCCGCATCGTGGGCTTTCTGACACTCCAGATCGTACAGCTTCGCGCGCAGCACTTTCAGCGCTTTATCCTTATTTTTCAGCTGTGATTTCTCATCCTGACAGGAAATCACAATTCCGGTAGGAATGTGTGTCAGCCGGACAGCGGAATCGGTCGTGTTGACGCACTGACCGCCGTTTCCGGACGCACGGAACACATCGAACTTGCAATCGTTCATATCAATCTGTACATCCACTTCCTCAGCCTCCGGCATGATCGCCACGGTAATGGTGGACGTGTGGATTCGCCCGCCGGACTCGGTCTCCGGGACGCGCTGCACCCGATGCACACCGGATTCGTACTTCAGATACGAATACGCTCCCTGGCCGCTGACCATAAAGCTGACAAACTTCATACCGCCGATGCCGATTTCCTCCACATCCATCGTCTCCACCTTCCAGTGTCTGGACTCGGCATAATGTACATACATGCGGTAAATCTCCGCCGCAAACAGAGCAGCCTCATCTCCGCCTGCTCCGGCGCGGATTTCCACAATAACATTCTTGGAATCATTCGGGTCTTTCGGCAGAAGAAGAATCTTCAGCTTCTGCTCCAGTTCTTCCACTCTGGCTTTCGACTCGTTCAATTCTTCTTTCGCCAGCTCCCGAAGCTCCTCATCGGACTCCTCCTGCAGCATGGCAAGGCTGTCCTCAATATTCTCTTTACACTTTTTATACTCTTTATAAGCTTCCACAATGGGAGCAAGTTCCCCCTGCTCCTTCATCAAAGCCTGAAACCGCTTCGTATCGCTTGCCACATCCGGTTCGCTGAGCAGGTTCATCAGCTCCTCAAACCGAAGAAGCGCGTGTTCTAATTTATCAAACATAACTATCTCTCCTCAAAACCTGTATTTTCTATGTATATCATGAATCTTTGATTCATGATCACATTTCATTCCTGATCAAATACGAGAACTTCTGATTCTCTCATTGTCACGGAAGCTTTCCCCGCACTACGCGGTCCAGTCCGGCCAGATCCTGTATTACCTCGATGTCCTCGAAACCCTTTTCGCGCATCAGTGCGGATACCGCCTCGCCCTGGTCAAAACCGATCTCAAAAAGCAAATAGCCACCCGGAAGCAGATAATCCGGACATTCCGCCGTTATTCTCCGGTAAAAAGCAAGACCATCCCGATCTCCGTCAAGCGCCAGATGCGGTTCATAATCCCTCACCTCCGGCATCAGTGCCGGAATCTCCGCGCTCGGAATATAGGGCGGATTGGACACAATCATATGAAACTTTCCCGAAACATCCGAAAAAAGATCGCTCTCTATAAAGGTGATATCCACACGATTTGCCGCTGCATTTAAACCTGCTAATTTGAGAGCCTCAGCGGAAATATCTGTTCCACAGACAAATGCATGCCGGAAAAAGGACTTCAGACTGATTGCAATACAGCCGGACCCGGTACAAAGATCCAGAATATGAAAGTCCTGAAATTTACTAATCGGATATTTTTCCTGTAGATAGTTTCCTGACACTGACGACATATCCGGATTCGGCGACGAAAAAATACTATCATCCAGCTCTCCGCGCAGAACTCTCACAGCCTCCTCCACCAGCAGCTCCGTATACTGGCTGGGAATCAGCACATGCTCATTCACAAAAAACGGCAGCCCCATAAACTCCTGCACACCGGTCAGATGCTGGAGAGGAATGCGTTTACAACGTTTTTCTACTATTTGAAAAAAACGATTTTCCTTTTCCCGGGGCATCTCCTCCGCCTGATGAAGCAGGTAAAAATTCAGATCCGTGCCGCAGGCATGCTCAAGCAGGAAAGCACTCTCCGCAGCCTCATTTTCAATACCGGCAGCCCGCAACCTGGCGGCAGCCTTGCATTTGACGTCTCTGTATGTCATAACTTCTCCGTTCTGTCTGTCTCAGCACTGCCCATTCCCGGGAATGAAATGTCGCATTTTCAAGCGGATTGATCATCAACATCCGGATTTTCAGAATTCTCTTCACTCCGGACTTCCTCGACAAAAGTCCTCCAGTCAAATACCGCTTCCACGGAGGCAATACCTACCTCAATCATCTCGTCGTCCGGCTCCCGCACGGTGAGGCGCTGCATCCAGAGCCCCGGCTTACTCAAAATCTGAACAATACGATTTTCAGACCTCCCTGCCAGCCGCAGAAACTCGTAGGAAACTCCTGCGATCACCGGAATCAGCAAAAGGCGGATCACCACGCGCAGCACATGGGAATCCACGCGGATAAACAGGTACAAAATAATCGTGAGCACCATCACAAACACCAGGAAGCTGGTGCCGCAGCGCTTATGCTCTTTCGAACTTTTTCTGACATTCTCCACCGTCAGGTCCATTCCGTGTTCAATGCAGTTGATGCATTTGTGCTCCGCGCCATGATACATAAATACCCGCTGGATATCTTCCATCCGGGAGATCAGCAAAATGTATCCCACAAATATAACCAGGCGGAGAATTCCCTCAAAAATCGCCGTTGCGGTAGCGTTCTCCGTGACAAAGCGCTGGAAAAGCTGGGAAAGATAATACGGCAAAAGCATAAAGATTGCCACAGCCAGTATGATTGAAAACGCCACCGTTCCTCCCATCTGGGCTTTCTCTTTCTTTTCCGCTTTATCCGGATCCTGCTCTTTCTTTTTCTCCCGCTGTTCTTCCTCCTCATCCTCAAAAAAGGAGGCGGAATACATCAGCGTGGACATGCCAAGCACAAGCGAATCAATAAAACTTAAGACTCCCCTGACCAGCGGAACCTTATTCCATCTTTCGTTGAACAGGGAACCCTTGTTTTTTTCCACTTTCACTTCAATCTCATGGTCCGGTTTTCTCACGGCGACAGCGTAATTTTTTCCGTTGCGCATCATGACGCCTTCCATGACGGACTGACCGCCGATACCTGAGTATTTCATATACACACAACCCTTCAAAAGTCTCAAAGTATGTAAAAATGAGCCCCCAACCATATCTTCCGACATAACAGCTTCGACTTATAAAACCATGACGAAACTGCCATCCGAAAATATGACCGGAGGCTTGCTTTTCCATACATCTGCTATTTTGTAAGACCGTACTTACGATTGAACTTATCAATACGTCCGCGGGCCTGCGCAGCCTTCTGCTGACCTGTATAGAACGGATGGCACTTGGAACAAATCTCAACGTGAATGTCCTTCTTCGTAGAACCTGTCACAAACGTGTTGCCGCAGTTGCAGGTCACGGTCGCCTGATAATAATCCGGATGTATATCTGCTCTCATCTGATTCACCTCTCATACCAAATTTCTTTGTGCCTCTGCCGTCGGCCTGTCGAAACACAATAAACTTGTTAATACACAACGCATGTATTATAGCACGCTGTTTTTTATAATGCAATATCCTTTTTTGTATCAGTTCAGAAAAATTTTCTGTGCCGGACCTGGCTGATAAATTCCCGATTGTTTCTGGTCTTTATAAACATCCGCAGAATCGATTCCACGGCATCATCTGTTTTCATGCCATTCAGGGATCTCCGCATAATATCCACGGCTTCCTTTTCATCGTGATTCAACAGCAGATCCTCTCTGCGGGTGCCGGATTTTACGATGTCAATGGCCGGGAAAATACGCTTTTCTGATAACTTCCGGTCAAGGATCAGTTCCATGTTGCCGGTGCCCTTAAACTCCTCATAGACAACGTCGTCCATACGGCTGCCGGTATCCACCAGCGCGGTGGCCAGGATTGTCAGACTGCCGCCCTCGCGCATGTTTCTCGCCGCGCCGAAAAACCGCTTCGGCATATGCAGCGCCGCGGGATCCAGACCGCCGGAGAGTGTACGTCCGCTGGGCGGAACCACCAGGTTGTATGCCCGTGCGAGACGGGTAATGCTGTCCAAAAGAATCATCACGTCCTTCTTATGCTCCACCAGACGCTTCGCCCGCTCAATCACCATCTCAGAAACACGCTTGTGATGTTCCGGGAGCTCATCAAAGGTGGAGTAGATTACTTCCACATTATCCCCCTCGATTGCCTCCTTAATGTCTGTCACTTCCTCCGGACGCTCATCGATCAGGAGAATGATCAGGTGCATATCCGGGTTGTTTGCCTTTACAGAAGTGGCAATCTCTTTTAAGAGAGTTGTTTTACCCGCTTTCGGCTGGGATACGATCATGCCGCGCTGCCCCTTGCCAACGGGAGCGATCAGGTCCACAATACGCATAGCCATCTGCGAGGAGCTCACAGCCCCCGCCTGAGCAGGTCTTTCCAGCCGCAGCCGCTCGTTTGGGAATATCGGGGTCAGATCCTCGAAAGGCGTTCTCTGTGCCGCCACGGAGGGACTGATGTCGTTTACCGTGGAAATGTACAGCAGAGCAGAAAACTTCTCCCCCTGGGAGCGGATTCTCTTGTTCCCGGAGATAATATCCCCCGTTTTCAACTTAAAACGACGAATCTGGGAAGGGGATACATACACATCCTGGTCTCCAGGAAGATAATTTTCACAGCGGATAAATCCATATCCGTCCGGCATCACTTCCAGTATACCATCCGCCTTCTCTCCGCTGTCAAGGTCCGCCATGGAGATTCCCTCCGTCTCCATCTTCTGTACAGTCCGATCGTCAATCGTCCGAAGACACTCATCGGCGGCATCATCCATTTTTCCCACAGACGGACGCGCCACCCTCTGTCTGTTTT
>JAJBTR010000425.1:0-1184 GCA_020860745.1 Lachnospiraceae bacterium
ATAACATTACCTCCCGTGTGTTTATCTGGTTATCATGGTTCCATTCTACGAAATTTTAAGTCCAATAAAACTCCCTCGCAAAAGAACGTTTGTTCATTTGGTTACAGTTCACACCCTGGCCAGTTTCCAGTTTTTTTGTGCATATCGCTGAAATTTATATTTTTGTTTCCGCGCTATTTTTCTGATGTATTATCTCTGAAAATTCGCTTTTTCTTTCCAAATGTCATATAATAAGCCCATCTTAGTTAAGGCAGAGCCAGCCATGGAAAAAGATTTTCAAACACTTTTTGAAAACGTTTCCTTTCGTAATTCGCTGGAAACAGCCCGGAATCTCTGCGACCGGCAACAGGAACTCCTGAACTCCTCAGCGCCGCGAAAACAAAAAACTGACGAAATACAAACGAAAGGCAAACGAATGGAATATTTTACAGAAATCAACGGCCTGCCGATTCAGGCCAGCTACACACAGAAAAACATCGATGACATCTTTCTTCCGCTGCTCCAGCATCTCACAGAGCTGCAGGAAAAGAAAGGCAGCCGTATCCTTGTGATGCTCGCAGCACCTCCCGGTGCCGGAAAGAGCACGCTTTCGGAATTTCTTTCCTCACTGTCAGGGAAAACACCCGGAATCCATCCGCTCACAACCGTTGGCATGGACGGATTCCATCGTCGGCAGGATTATCTGCTCACTCATACAACAGTTCGCTACGGGGACACAATTCCGATGGTAAAAATCAAGGGAGCGCCAATCACATTTGATCTGAAAAAACTGATATCTGCCATAAAGCAGATTTCTTCCGGCATAGACTGCGGCTGGCCAGAGTACAGCCGTCCGCTGCACAATCCGGTGGAAGATGCCATTCAGGTGACCGGAGATATCATTCTGTTGGAAGGAAATTACCTGCTTTTGGATCAGGATGGCTGGCGGGATCTGCACAAATATGCCGATTACTCCATCCGGATTACTGCAGATCCGATCATGCTGCGCGACAGACTGATCAAGCGGCATATTGACAGCGGAAAAACACGCTCAGATACAGAATCCTTTGTCAATTACAGTGATATGCCGAATGTCAGGCTATGTCTGAAGTACTCCCTGCAGGCTGACCTTAATCTGCAGATTCTGGCAGATGGAAGTTACGCATTATTGTAATATAAAAATTACGAATCAGGCCGCTCCTGAA
>JAJBTR010000425.1:1194-14967 GCA_020860745.1 Lachnospiraceae bacterium
ATAATGCCGAAATGGCCATTTTCAAGGCTTTTCGGCATCTGCTGTTTTTTGTCTGGCTGTATCATTTTGTGTCAATTGGTGCAATTTTGGTGTCAAAGTTGGTGTCAGCTTCAGTTGTCCGCAAGCATCACTCTGCATCGCTTTTTATAACAGGCAATTCCATACTTCAGGATGTGGTCAATCCCGTCATCTTTCAAATTTTCATCATAGTGCATTTTTTCGATCTGATCCAAAGCCTCCTGACACGCTGCATCCAGATCACCGTTATCCGCATACTTGACCTCTATGATAATTCCAAGCTCTTCATCTACAATCTCAATCTGGATGTCACTGTAACCGTCACCGGCTTCGCTGTTTGACGAAACGGCCCAAGATTCTTTTGTGCCAAGAATTCCAAGCAAAATGCCATGATAGAAGCAGGCACTTGGGTTCTGTTTTTTAGAACCCTTAGTGATCGCTTCCACACCGTGGAAGGTTTCTTTTCGTTCTTTTCGCACAAATGTATCCCGCAGGCTGATGGTTTTTCTCAAATAAGCACTAAACTGGCTTTCAATCCCCTTTGCCATAGATTTCCCGCATTTGGCACAGAACTTCGCTTCATCGGACATCATTGCCCCGCAACTTTAGCATTTTTTCATAGTTGTATACTCCCCCTGACCCTTCATAAAAACAACATTAGTAAACGTTCCATTCCATGGCTTGTCCCAAGAAGAACTGAGTTTCTCTCGGACATTAATATGGATAAGATCCTTTATTCTTCAACAGTGTTCTCATAGTTATACTCATCTACTTTAGACGCTACAAGTATGTTAAACAAGCTATCCAGATCTGCACTGCCACCGTAACTATGAGTTGTGCCATCTTCGCTTGTCAGATCACAACTCACCCAGACCGACAATCCGCCGGTTGGAGCGTCATAATCACCGTAATCCATTGTAAACGTGCCGTCATCCAGAATCTCTGCATTAATAAACTGACAGAACCAATAATATGTCAGTTCCGACCCGGATTGGTTAATCTTCACTTCATACACCAGATCAATAATATTATAGTGGCGCCACGACTCCATTTCCTTAGAGGACAGAAAATAACATCCCAAATAGGTAAGTGAGAGCAATGACGTGTCGTCCCTGTAATTTGAATTGACAACATTTACTGTGAATGCATCCTCGGCCTGTGTCTGCATTTTTGCCAGAGCATCCTCCGGAATATCATCCATTGTTGTTGCATAATAGGCAACACTTTCTACCGTATATTCCCTGGATGTTTCCTCTGGCACCTTCCCCAGTTCCTGTATCATCTGCTCCCGGCTGCTCTCAGAAATGGTTACAGTTACAGTGTCACCGATAGTCAGATTTCCAGACGGGCTGATGTCAAAATAAGAACTATCCAGATCCGGGTCGGAACACTCGATGCTTGCGGTTGCTCGCGGCGACATACCGGAAAACTCCACTGTTATGTTTTCAAAAGCATCAAAGCTTTCCATCTCTTCCAGCCCATTGACTGTATATTCTTCTTCTGTATAAGTAAATTCAGCATTTAACGCGGACTCCAGATAACTCGTATTCACATTCCAATCCAGTGTCACAATATCACCATCGGAAAGTCCATCACCGGCATCTACATCTACAGAAATGTACATATCCAGGAAATTTTCCGCGTCTCCCCATTCCTCCGCTTCATCTGAAAGTTTAAATTTTTTCCATATTCGTCCATGATGGCATCCGTATCCAGCGTCACCTCTGCCGTTCCATAGCCATCATATCCGGAAAATGTCACTTCCACATACTGGTTTAAGTCAACTGTTGGTGTCACTATATCCTGCCATGGCTTTGTGACAGCCATTGTTGAGCCGCCAACCGCAACGACAGCTACGGCAGCTCCGATCGCGGCTTTCCTGCCAATCTCTTTGGACGCTGCCCTCCCGGCCGATTTCGCAGTCCCCTGCATGGTTGCCGTAGATGCGGAACTGCCAGAGGAAGTACTGCCCTGCGCGGTCATCGTGGATGCGGAACTGCCGGAGGAAGTATTGCCCTGCGCGGTCGTCGTGGATGCAGATCTGCCAGAGGAAGTACTACCCTGCACGGTCTTGGCTATATGCTCTGCGGCTGTATCTGAAAAATGTTCCACAGAGGATATAGTCTGTGCTTCCCGAACCGCTCCCATAAGCTCTGACGGCATCTCTGCGGCTTCCGCTTCCACTGCTCCACCTTCGAGGTTCTTAAGCAGCATGAGCAGGAATGGAACAGGAGCAAGGCCGTAAAGCTTCGTGCCTTTCTTTTCCAGTTTCCTTATTTTGGCCTCTACATTTTTTCTCCCCTGCGCAAGCCTGGTTTTCACTGTATTAACGTTCAGATCCAGCTCTTCCGCAATCTCTTTTAAGGAACGCTGGTCATAATAATACATCGTCAGCACAATCCTCTGCCCTTCCGGGAGGGTGCCGAGAATTTCACTCATGAGCCTGGCTGTCTCCACCCGGTCCATATACTCGTCCGGCACCATATCAGGGCGGTATTCTGCTATCGTTTCGATCTCATCCTCTGCGCTGCCGTCATCGGTGTAATCCGGCTGCTGATATTCCTGATTTTCTCTGTCTTTGCCGTTTTTTCTGTACCAGTCTGAAACCATGTTCCTGGCAATCGTGGACAGCCAGGATGGGAAAGCGGCAGGTTCTTCCAGCTGCTCCAGGCGGCTGAATGCACGAACATATACATCCTACGCCAGATCTTCAGCGATATCCTGGTCCGGCATTTTCGCCTTGATTTGGAATATGATTCGGTTATATGTTCTCCCATACAGTTCCGCAATTGCATCCTGGTCATCTGCCTTTGCCCTGTCAATCAGGGCTTTTGTGATCGTCATAGGTTTCCCGCATGTGCTGCAGAACTTCGCTTCATCCCGCATCATTGCTCCGCAGCTGTAGCATTTCTTCATAGTTGTATTCTCTCCCCCTGACCTTTCACAGAACGACATTATTGTGCGTTCAATTCTATGGCTTGTCCCTGGAGGAACTCAGTTCTTTCCTGAACATCAATATAAATAAAATCCGTTATTCTTCAACTGTGCTCTCATAGGTTTATCCCGACATTTCTGGATTATAGCATATTTAGAAACACCAGACATCCCTTTCCGCAATATTTAGTTTTACCATCTGGAAAGCCAGAGATCTAATTCCATCCACTGCATCTGCTGTATCATTACTGACTGCTGGTATTCAATCTCCTGCAACAGTTCTTCCTGGCGTTGCTGCATTGCCAGGAGCTTCTGCTGATTAGCTTCTGATTGCATTCTGAAATAATAGGTGTCATACGAATTCACAGCTTCCTTCAGGTTATCTGCTTTTGAATTATTGTACGCCTCTACGAAATATTGTACTGCACCGGAATATCGATATTGTGGCGGAACAAAACAAACGGCATCTCTAATCTTTAGTATGCCATTGCTGATTTCTTCTTTTAATTCAGGCTGTTCCTGTGTGAGCCGTTCTAATTCCTCGCTGCGTAACTTCCTTTCCAAACATGCATCCCTTATAGGTTGAATGAAGCCAAAAACGCACCGATAATAAACGGCAGCACGAACGCTTGATAGACAACAAGTTCGGACAGCAATTTTAAGTCTAAAATATGGTAAAAAATATTCGCCAAAATAGCTCCAACTATAAAGTCTATTATGAAAGCTATGATCGTCACCTGGATAAAAGTTAGTATCTGTATTGATCCCACAATACTAATCTTTTTCTGTAAAGCACCAATCCTTTGCTCATTGTTAAGATACTGATTGTTCGCTTTCTCCAGTTCCTGCATCGGATGCACTAATTTGGCATAGACAGTAAACAATTTTCTATTGATTTCCGGATCATCCACATTTTCAATCCGGTCTGTTCCAGCACGAAGTACACTATTTCCAAGCTCGTAGTCATATTGTACCGTCCGCCTCTTGCTCATTGCTTTATTCTGAAGTATCTCATTCTGTGTTAACTGTCCGTTTGCAAACAGTTTTGCCCCACATTGCGGGCAGAATTTTGCCCCATTATCTAACGTTATCCCACATTTACTGCAAATCATCTTTTTCCTCCCAAATGTAAACGCAGCCACGAATCCACTACCTGTCAACAATGGCCGTTCTTGTCTGTCTGATCCTTTTATTTTCTGCCTATTTAGCAAACGCCATTTCAAATGCTTTTCCAGAAGCAGTTCTCATCGCATCTAACAACGGGACATGGCACGAAATGATATCAACATATGGAGCCTTTGTTCAGGGAGGAACTCAGTCCTCCCTGCCAGCAGGTTGCTATTCTTCGAGTTCGAATATCTTGTCATTGTACATTTCCCCGAAAAATGTTTCAATTACACAGTCCTCATACATCCTGTACATTTTCCTTTTAAAACGCAGCTTATCATGAACATCCTCTTCCAGAAAATATCCATTCCTCCTAAGGAGAGTCTTTGTATTTTCCGAAACTGTGTATGGCATATCAAAATCTTCTTTTGCTTTAAAAAGTCCTGACTCCGTCTGCGCTGACAAGATATATTCCCTCATCTTTTTCCACTCGATATTCCCCTCTACTGCTTTTGTCCGTTTAATCTGTTTGTCTAGGTTTTTCAGATCCTGGACCGGATATGTCAGATAAGGGCACAGTTTTGTAAAAAGCACTTCTACAGCTGTGCGTCCTTCCTTGCTCTTCATGAACTCAACGAAGCGTTTTTCAACGGTAAGATGCATCGGGAGGACAGGCACCGCTGGATCATTCGTAAAAATTGCACACACCAGTTTTTCCTCTGCGATGTCAGGTTTTTGATTGTAAGCTGTCCCATAAGCCACGGCAAACACATCCTCTGTATCCACAACAATACCATCATATTTTAAAGAAACGAAAAATCTCCTGGTAAGTGCCATTCCTCGGCACGTTAACACTGTTGCATCGGCCAGCTGCCTGATTTCATTATCAGCATTCTCATCATTCGCATGTCTGCCGATGTTTTTTTCCGTCCACGCTCCCCACGAGACTTCCCCCCTTGCTGTATCTGGCAAGGATATCATCCCGGTGTGATGCAATCTGATCCAACTTTTCTGCATCATACCTGTCCCACAGCATTTCACCAGCATAATCAATATAGCCTTTTAATGTTTTTCTCTTCTGTGCTAATGCAGCTTTACATGATGCACACAATGGATTTTTCACAGATATACGAGACTCCAGATTTTTCCCGCAGCGCGCGCATACTAATATTTTCCTTGCAAATAGTGCCATGTCGGCATCCCCCCTTTTACTTCCGTTCTTTTTATTCCGTCCTGGGATCAAGGGACTCTAACGGACTGTAGCGTGCCTCGTATATTTCATCGGACAGGTCGCCTTTGAGCGCCGATTCTATTATCTCGCTCCATGAGCCGTTAAACTCGTATGGAAAACCATCCCAAACAAAATAACTTATATGAAAACCAATATACCCAGCCAGGCCTTTATAAAAACCAGCTTCCTCAAGTATAGGGACAATAGACGCAAGATAATCCTCTTCCGTGAGTTCTCCGTTGTAGTACCGTGCAAAATAAGGATTAATCTTCTCTTCCAGCACAGCTACATCATCAACAAGATTTTTCTTGTCAAATGTATCTTGGTCAGTATACGTTGCACTTTCGAGATCGATTTTCTTCTCCCCATCATCTGTGGTATATACGCTGATAATATACGGGAAACACTCTTCTTCCACAGCAATATTGCCAATTTCTTCCTCACTCATACATATCATCGCGACGGTGGAAGTATTACGGTCAAATGAGACTTGAAGTTTGATCGCAATATTTTCGTCCATCTGATAATATGTATAGACCAAATCATCGCCTTCCTCTCGGGAATACGGTTCTCCTAATGCTTCTTCCACATCGGATACCGTGCTGCCTGCCCCGATGCCACCGGCGAAGTAGATTCCTCCTTCCGATGTCTCATTCGTGTTATAATAAACGGTGTTAACCGTCAAAATGCAATCTTTTAAGGATGCGGATGATTCTGAAGCATTCTCGTAAGAAATGGATGCCCTATTGTCATTTTCGCCCGGAAATGACACTGTACCAGAAGAGTTTTCCCCACCATATACAAGGTAATCTTCCGTAAGATCATCGAAACTGAATCCATTATCAAACAATACGCTTACGGTCATCTCACCATTGACTCCCACCACATCGCCAATCTGAATTTTATTATCCAAAATTGAAGCGGACATGATTTCTTCCGTCGGGCCTCCTGTTTCCTCAACAACTTCCTCTTCCGTAATCTCCTCGTCTTCCATCTCTTCCTCAAAGACCTCCGGATCCTCTTCCACTTCTGTGACGGCATCTGTTTCCGTCGCGCCGCGGTTCCCGCATCCTGCCATGCAAAATACCGCCGCCAGTGCGGTCCCGGCTATCAGACCTTTCGTTACCATTCCTTTTCTGAATACTTTGTTTGCTTTCATAACATCCTCCTTTTGTTTTTGAATTGATTTATTTTTCTTCCGGGCATTTTCTTCTGCCCTTTCACTGTATAAGACGTTGGTTCTGTTAAAAAAGTTTGCGTTTTTTTAGTTTTTTACAAATTATTTTTGTTCTTAACAGATGTGGATGACGGTTTGAACCAGATTTAATAGCTTTCTTTCATATCCACATAAAAACTGATTTTTATTGTAACACAAAGAGTGGCTTGTGTAAATTCTTAAAGTGTTTTGTCATAACACCTATTGTAACGTTAGGTAAATTACAATGAGTGTTGGAGGCAAACACAATGATTAATGGATTACCACAAAAATTAAAAACGCTCCGTAACCAGTATGGATATTCACAAAAGCAGGTTGCCGCCAAACTGGGGGTTTCTCCCTCTATTGTATCTGGCTATGAGACTGGCGAAAGAACCCCCAGCACAGAAATTCTTCTGGCATTATCCTATCTATATCAGTGCAGTACTGATTATCTTTTAGGCAGACAGGTCAGTACGCCTTCCATTGTTCTGAACACAACAGATTTAACGGAAAGGCAAATTCAGGCTATCCATACACTGATTGAATCAATTCAAGATAAATAACACATATCACCCCTTCTCAGAAGGCTCCAAATATATCATTTTTTCTTTTCACAAAATGCAGCTGCGGTTTCAGCTACAGTTGATGCTCTTCCCGCTTACCGACAGGACCTTTAAAATCCTCGCCAGCAACCTTTCTGCATTATCTGTTGGGTACACATACCATTCCGCAAGGAACTGAAAAAACCAGGAAAACCACTGCTCATCAAACGGTTCCAGGGTATCACTTTTATCTGCTTCTGTACACATTTTTTTCACATTTTGTTCACACATTTCTATCCTCCTGCTGTCTGTTCCAGGCTATTATATGCCCTGTACATTGCAAGGGAAGCGAGCTTGTCTGCGGGAGGAGGAAAGTGAGTTCCCTCCTCCTTTGCTTTCCAAGCCATGCTATTCTTATGATGACGCTGATAGACGGAGGCTATCTGCGCTTCCTCCTCAGGCCTGCAAAAAGTCCTGCGAACAAACCGCCCAGGCCGCCGGCAAAACCGACTGCATATGGAATTCCCGTTACCGGATCACCGGTCTGGACTGTGGTGGTTTTGGACTTTTCCGTATCGGTTGTGCTACTCCCTGCATCGTCTGTTTCGCCAGACTGCCCACCATTGTCTGTGGAAAGAGTAAGTGCATTATAATCCGACTGGACTGCCGCAAGGTCTGCCAGGGCCTGAATATATGCCTTACTTGCTGCCGTATACACTTCCACAGCGGAATCATAGGCAAGTTCGGCGTCCTCCAGTTCCAGGGCCGCCGCCTCTGCCGCTTCCGCTGCGGCTTCAATCGCAGCCAGATAGTCAGACAGGCCGTAAATGTCTTCCCCACCGTTTTCCAGCGCTGCCACGGCCTCAGCGTATGTCATGCCTGTATAAAATTCCAGGTCTTCTACGGCTTTGCTGTACGCAGCCTGAGCCGCCGTTAACGCTGCTTCCTTTTCTGTCACACTGGTTTCTGCCGCTACCACGGCATCTTTCGCACTTTTCACATCATCCTGTGCCGTTTTCAGGGCAGACTGCGCATCAGACACTGCGGTAAGTACGGTTGCCTGCGCTTCCGCCTCCGCAGTTTTTTCTGAGGCTGCAGCAGCTGCTGTATGATACGCTGCAAGCAGGGGTTCTGCTGTCGCAGCCTTCTCTGCGGCAACGGCCTTTGCTCTCTCCAGTGCGGAAGTGGTTTCCGTTGCTGAAGCCTGCGCCGTCACAACATTTGCCCTGGCCTCTGTCTCTGCCGTTTCCGCATCTGCCAGTGTGGTTTTCGCATTATCCAGGGCTTCTTTCGCATCTGCCACTGCACTGGAAATGTCGGCAAGTTCTGCCCACGCCGTTGCAAGGGCCGCTTCCTTTTCTGTCACGACTGTTTTTGCATTGCTTAATACAGAGCCGGCATGATCAAGGTCTGTTTTCCTGGCGGATAATGCCGCATTTGCACCTGCCAGCGCCGTTTCTGCCTCTGCCGTATCATCTTCTGCATCTTCCAGGGCTGCCTCTGCTTCTGATACCGCGGAGTTTGCCTTTGTAATTGCTGCCTGCGCGTCCGTCACTGCCTGGTCGGCCGCTGCTTTTGCACTGTTAGCGGACGCCTGATCAGCTTTTGCGCTGCTTAAGGCGCTGTTAGCCTGGCTGAGTGCAGTTTCCGCTGCCGTCTGCGCAGCTTTGGCTTCATTCACTGCCGCCTGCGCCGCTGTCACTTTTGCCGCAAGCGTGTCGGAATCCAGGGATCCGACATAAGCTTCCAGGATAGCAGCATAAGCGCTGACACTCATTGGGGTGCTGCCTGCTACGGTATTACTGGTATTACCAAATGTCTGCACAAAAGTATAGTAACCACCATACGTGGCAACCGCGAATCCGGTTGAACTGTAACCGCTGCCGATAATATTCAGGTAATGGGCTGTCTGTCCGGTGTTGTCTTCCCCTCTTTGCTGCGCCTCATAGTTAGCTTTTTCACTTGTATACCATATGGAAAAAGGATCCCACCGACCCATAGCCAGGGTGTCTCCGACGAGCCCTTTAAAAGACTGATCCGCATGACCCCCATTCACGGCTGACCAGTTCGAATTGCTCATGGCATAGGCAATCATCTGATATGTAACCTGGAGTTCGGACAC
This sequence comes from Lachnospiraceae bacterium, assembly GCA_020860745.1. Lineage (GTDB taxonomy): Bacteria > Bacillota > Clostridia > Lachnospirales > Lachnospiraceae > Eubacterium_I. The sequence goes on from JAJBTR010000425.1 coordinate 10,347, forward strand.
CCCCTCGCTATTGCGGAGCTCATTGCACCGCTCAAGATATTCAATGGAAGCCAGCATGTTGGCAAGGCTGGTTGCATCATCTGCATTGCCCTCATGCGTATAGCTGGCATAATCTGCTGTCTTTAAAATGTTCAGGGCCGCCGCCGCATCCGACCGCTCAGCCTCGGTTTCCGCATTCTCGCTTAAATACTCGAAGAACGCAAAAGCACCGCTGGCATAAGTTTCCTCGGCATTTTCATATGCCTCCTGTGCGGCTGCAAGCGCTTTCTCGGCCGCGGTGACAGCAGCCTTTGCATCAGTGACCGCCTGTTCTTTTTTCGCTACAGTTGCCTCTGCATCTGCAACCGCCTGGTTCGCCTCCGCCACAGATGCGGCAGCCATCGCTGCATCGGACTGCGCAGATGCCAGCGCGTCCTGTGCCGTGCTTACCGCCGCTTTAGCGCTATCCAGTGCAGTCTGGGCATCCGTTTCTTTCTCCTGTACCGCAGCCAGGGTCTCCTCCGCCTCTGAGACAGCTGCCGCGGCAGTATCGTATGCGGCCTGTGCCTCTGCCACGTTGGCCTCCGCGGATGTCCGGGCAGCCTGTGCTTCTGTCAGAACCGCTTTCGCATCATCCACAGCCTGTTCCGCAGCCGCGATAGCGTCTGCATCAGAATCGGCTGCAGCTGCATCATACGCTGCCTGCGCTTCGGTTACTTTTTCCTCAGCTGCCTGTACGGCCGCTGTTGCATCTGCGCCAGCCTGGCTTGCCGCCTCTAAGTACGCCTGTGCCTGGTCTGCTGCAGTCTGTGCTATACCGAGTGCCTCCTGCGCGGCATCGGATTCTGTTTTCGCCGTATTATATGCTGCTTCTGCTTCATCCGCAGCAGCCTGTGCTTCCTCTGCAGCGGCTTGTGCCGCATCCGCAGTATCTTCCGTTACTCCCGCGGCATCCCGCGCTGCCTGCGCATCTTTCAGCACTTTTTCCGCTTCTGTGAGCGCTGTTTCGGCTTCTGCCAGTGCGGTGTCGGCATTTTCTTTTTCCGCTTTTGCACTATCCAGGCTTGTCTGCGCCTCTGTCACCGCCTCTTCCGCTTCTGCTGCATAACCCTCATATTCCTCAATCACGGAATCATACTGGTTTACTGCTACACTTTCAGCATCGGCAACCGCCTCCTGCGCAGCTGTATAAGATGCCTGTGCCTCATTTTTAGCTGTTCCTGCAGCTTCGAGGTTTGAAGATGCTGTATCATAAGCCGATTTCGCCTCATCGACGGTTTCCTGAACTGCCGCAAGTGCAGTTCCCGCTTCCTCGATGGACTCCGGCGTGGAATCAGTCATGCCGGAGACTGACGTATCCGTTGTCTGATTACCGGTTCCGGTTGTCTCTGATGTCGTTTCCGCATATGCCATGGGGGCTGCAGTCATAATCATCAGACTGGATGCCGAGATTAACACTCCGGTTTTTGCCAATAATTTCTTTCGTTTCATATTTCTTTTCCATCCTTTCTTAAAAACAGTTTCTATTGTTTCAAATAGCTTTCATATCCGCATTCTACCACGGACTTATTTCTATTCCGGTAATTTCTGACAGACGACCTGTTTTTCTGACAGGCAACCTGTTGTCCCCGGTATCATCAGCCTTGCTATGGACAGAAGACCCGGGATTCCGGAAAGTCATATGCTTTTCTGCTCTTTTGTGTTCTTTACACTTTATAAGACGTTGCTTCGTAGAGAAAAGTTTGCATATTTTAAAATTTTTTTGGATTTGTAATAAAACTAAATGGTATTTATGCCAACATATCTAATAAAGGAAGAGACTAAAAAAGCGGTAAGAATTATTCCTACCGCTGATGTTTTTGTTATTACTTATTTAGTTGCCCCGCACACGGAACATTTGTACCCTGTAACTACTGCCTCGCCGTCAACTTTAACGGATTCGCCACGTGAGTAATATCCACCTTCTTTTTTTATATGTCCCCTTCACCATTCATCCTCCAATTCATCCAATGCATCGTCAACACCGTCTGCATAGTCAGAATCGCTATGGTATCGATCCCAGTCGTAATCGTCATTATCGTAAACATCATCATACCCTTCATCGTATGAATCCCAGCCACTGGATTTCGACTCAGACTTTGTACTTCCGGAAGAGCTTTTATTCGTTGTTGATGTACTGTTACTGCTGCTATAAGACGACGTACTGCTCTTACTTCCTGAGGAACTACTGCCGGAAGAACTCGACGATGAACCAGAGTGACTATAATTTCCCAGTTCATGCAGATAGCAGTAACTGCTGCCGGGTGCTCTCGAATTATTGCATCCGCTCTTAATGCATTTAGGTTCCATACCACATCCAGTCCCGCCGATCAGCAAAACCAGACCTAAAACTACGACAACCGTCAATCCTTTACCAAAATTATTTCCCTTCATAACATTACCTCCCGTGTGTTTATCTGGTTATCATGGTTCCATTCTACGAAATTATAAGTCCAATAAAACTCCCTCGCAAAAGAACTTTTGTTCGAGCCGTTACAGTTCACACCCTGGCCAGTTTCCGGTTTTTTGTGCAATTTTGGTGTCAAAGCTGGTGTCAGCTTCAGCTGACCGCAAGCATCACTCTGCATCTTATGAATAATTTGATCTCTTTATACCCTGTCCAACAGCATTTTCAGGTCGCCTTCCCAATCTCGGTTAGCATTATAAAAAACTGTTCCGACAGCCCCCGGTATCTTCCAATTTTGCGACGAACAAAAGATAACCGGTATCTGGATGCCCATCTCCCGCAGTTTATTCATCGTCTTCTCGCCTGCGTCCATATCTTCCGAACCAAAATAATCAAAATGCATATCTGATACCAACAAACCAAAAGGTTTATCGCTTTCAATTGCAGACTGGATCATTGCTATACCACTTTCTGCATTTCTCGCCCAGGCAACACTCTTAACGCCGAGTTTTACCAATTCTCTTTTTATTGCTGTGTGTTTCATCACATTATCTTCGATATTAATAACTTTTTTTAATCCTGCCATAATACCTTCTCCTACTACAATCGCAAACCTCATATCTTTGCCAGATTTGCGTTCTTATACTCGTCATCCTCCGTCACTTCCCGGATGAGTTCAATTCCCTCCGGCAGCACAATCTCATCATCCTCACTGCTCAATTCTATTTCAAGAATCGCTTTATCCTTCCAGAACGGATAAAGATCGATCTCGATATAACGACCGTCCTGCATCAGGCAGTACCGGGTTTTTCGGATTTGCCTTTTTGTCGTGTCAGCATCCATCAGACTTGCAAGATACTCTTCTTTTGTCAGCCGCTTTTCCAGCTCAATCCGCTTCAGACCGGATATGCGTCTCTTGGTTGTCTTGTAATATACATAATTTCCATCCATTCCTCTTTGCCGCACCCGGACTTCATCATCGTTCGCCGAATGCAGATATGTCTGGATAATCTCGACGCGCTGACAATTTGGGAGGCTCTCCAGCCAGGAAATATCAGGATAGCGAACCAGATATTTGCGCTCTATCTCCAGTGGCTCCGGCTCCCCGAGAAAGGAAGCTATTTCCGCAACCAGTCTGTACATTTTCTCATCAAACCCCGTAGCATTGTCGATCACCCGCAGGTGCGGATGTCCTGTCCAGGCGGATATCAGCCGGTCATCTACCTCAGCCGCCTGTTCAGGAGTTTCGGTTCTGGCCGCATTGTTTGCAAGGGTATAAGCTTCCTCTGCGCCTTTTGCTGCTGTGACCAGATGAAACGCAGCGTCATACTGATCACGGAATTCCACTTCATTTCCTTCGGCTCTGGATACGACATCAGCAAACTCTTCCTCCGTCATATATGCCTTGTTATCCAGGATGCCCCGGTCGCATACAATCAGCACCTTTTCCGCTGACATGGCCTTTGCCGCTTTTTCAAATATTTTTTCCTTTTCGATCTGAAGCAGCAACTGGCATTCCTGGTACTGCGCATTGGTCCCGCATGTCCATGGAGCAACACCCCCGCCGATCAGCTCCGTAGCTGTCTCCGGAATAAACAAGACCGCGTATCCTATCTGGGAAAATTCATTCTGAATGCGGCTCATCGCTGTGGTTTTTCCTGCACACGGTCCGCCTGTAATAACAATCTTTGTAATCTCCTGCATGATTTTCTCCTGCTGCTTTTCCTGACAATATATATCCCCTGTTTTATGAATTCCTCATTCGTCATATCGTTAAAATAAGAATGTACCACACGGGAAATGCCATTGTGTGCTACCAGCAAATACGTCTCGTCACCTGCACGTATATCATCAATCAGATTGTACACCCGCTGGCACAGGTGCATCATCGTCTCACCGCCATATCCTTAACCTGTCTTCCGCCTTCAGTTATAAAACCCTGTCCAATCAGAAAACAACCCGTCGTTCTGTTCCTCCATCGCCTTGATCGCTTCATATGCAAATTCACAAAACGGTGTCGGCACATGGAATTCCTTTCCAATTCGGATGATCGTCCCGGCAAACATCTCTATCTCTGTATGCCGTCCTGCCCATAGTGTTCCCTGCGCTCTCCATCCGCAATTACCCAGGGATTTTCTCCCAGCTTTTCTGAGAGTCCCCAGAGAACATATGCCCCCACGGCACCGCTGCCCATAA